>DAIMGD010000030.1:0-14974 GCA_036724165.1 Rhodanobacter sp. | reverse complement strand
TGCGCTGAGCCGCCGCGCGTTGTTGCAACCGACGCTGATACAGCCAGACACGCACCGACTGGATCACGAATGCCGCGATGGCGGTAGGCAGTGCCCACAGCGCGATCGACAGCGGGGTCAACTCGATCCCGTGCTGTGTATAAAAGCCCTGGATCAGCAGCACCGCGCCCAGCGCGATGAACACGTCCTCGCCGAAAAAACGGCCGATATTGTCGGTGGCGGCGGCGACCGCGCGCAGCTCGTCGCGGTCGGCGTCATCCAGCGTGGGCAGGATTTTCTCCGCGGCCGCCTCGCTCATCGGGGCGAGCAGCGGACGTACCGTCTGTGCCGCGCCGGCCACGCCGGTCAGGCCCAGCATGGCCAGCACCTGGCGCAGCAGCAGGTAGCCGATCAGCAGCCGCGCCAGGCTCAGCCCGCGCAGCCGGCCGATCCAGCGCTGCGCATGTTCCCGCAGCCCGGCGCGTTCGAGCAGGCCGATCGCCGGCAAGGTCAGTACAAACAGCATCAGCAACCGGCTGGAGACGAAACTCTTGCCCAGCAGGCCGAGCAGTGCCGGCAAATGAAAGCCGGCCAGCAGTCCGCTGACGATGGCTGCGCAGACCACCACCGGCACGGCGTTGAAGCGCAACATGAAGCCGATGACGATCACCGCGACGCCGAGCAGGGGCCAGTAGTTCATGAAGAAATTCCGCCGGCTTGCCGAGCGGAGCTCATGCCGCACCCGGCGCAGCGATGCGTATGCCGGCCGCCTCGAGTGCGTTGCGCAACCTGCCAGCCAGCTGCACGGCGTGGGCACCGTCGCCGTGCAGGCATAGCGTGTCGGCCTGCAGCCGCACGTCGTGGCCGTCCATGCTGCGCACCATGCCGTCGCGGGCGATGCCGAGCGCTTGCGCGGTCGCCTGTGCGGCATCCTCGATCACCGCGCCGACTTCGCGACGCGGCTGCAACGAACCGTCGGCACGATAGCGACGGTCGGCGAACGCCTCCGCTGCCACCGGCAGACCGAGTGCGTTGCCCGCCTCGATCAAGGCCGAACCCGCCAGCCCGAACAGTCGCAGCTGCGGATCGAAATCGCGCACGGCACGGGCGATCGCGTTGGCCAGTACCGCGTCGCGTGCCGCCATGTTGTACAGCGCGCCATGTGGTTTGACATGCGCCAGGCTGGCACCAGCGGCGCGGGTGAATGCATGCAGGGCGCCGATCTGGTACAGCGTCATCGCATGCACTTCGGCCGCCGTCACGCTCATCTCGCGCCGACCGAAGCCCTGCAGGTCGGGCAGCGAGACATGCGCGCCGATCGCCACCCCATGCGCGATCGCCTGGGCCACCGTGTCGCGCATGATCTGCGCATCGCCGGCATGAAAGCCGCAGGCAACATTGGCCGAGCTGACCAGTCGCAGCAGCGCGACGTCATCGCCCATGTGCCAGGCTCCGAACGATTCACCAAGGTCGCAGTTGAGGTCGATGCAGTTCATCTGGATGGCTCTGGTCGGGTGTGTGCCAGTCGCCGCGCGATCGTGTCGAGCAGGCGGGTCAGGCGTTGCTGGCGCGCGGCCAGCCGGGTCAAGGCTTCGTCAAGCGTGCTCAGGCGAAAGCATACGGTATCGCCAGGGCGCAGTTGCGCCAGTCGCGGCAGATCCACCGCGGCGACCTGGCCGATCCGCGGGTAGCCGCCAGTCACCGGCGCCTCGGCCAGCAAGACGATCGGCTGGCCGGAGGGCGGCAGCTGCAGCGTGCCGGGCAGGGTTGCCTCGGAGATCAGTTCCAGTGGTTCCTGCAAGCGCAACGTATGGCCGTCCAGACGGCCGGCCGTGCGATTGCTGTGCTTGCTCAGGGTGAACCTGCCGCCATCCAGCAAGGCCTGTGAGCTCGCATCCAGCCGCGATGAATGACTGCCATGCAGCAGCGCCAGCGGACGTCGGCCGAAATCGAACCACGGTTGCGGGTCGAGGCTCCAGGGCAGGCGAGTCATCTCATGTCCCGATGACAGGCCGGGCAACGGCGCTGTCGCACCGACCGGTAGCATGTCGCCCGCGTGCAGGCTGCGGCCTTGTTCGTAACCGATCCGCGCATGCAGGTCGCTGCTGCGGCTGCCGAGCACGGCCGACACGTCGAAGCCGCCGCGCACCGCGAGATAGCTGCGGCAACCGCCGGTCATGCGACCAAGCTGCAACACGCTGCCGGCGGCCAGCTGGCAGGTCGTCCACATCGGGATGGCGCACTGCCCGACCTGGGCCGTGATCGCCGCACCGGTCAGCGCGATCACCGCCGCCTGCTCGAAACGCAGGGTGGGCCCCAGCATCGTGCATTCGATGGCCGCCTCGCCGCCGGCATTGCCCACCAGGGCATTGGCCAGTTGCCAGGCCGGCCCATCCATCGCGCCGCTGCGGCCGACCCCCAGCGCGGCATGGCCGGATCGTCCGGCATCCTGCAGGCTGCTCAGCAAACCCGGCTTGAGGACGCTGACGCTCATGCCGGGGCATCTTCCAGCAGCTGTCGGAACGTGGCTTCGTCGATCGCGCGGAATCGCACGCGATCTCCCGCGGCCAGCAGGGAAGGCGGGCTGGCCGCGACGTCGAACAGACGCAGGGGCGTGCGTCCGATCAGTTGCCAGCCGCCGGGCAGCGCATCGGGGTAGATGCCGGTCTGGCTGCCGCCGATCGCCACGCTGCCGGCCGGCACGCGCTGGCGCGGATCGGCGCGGCGCGGCACGGCCAGTTGCGGATCGAGTCCGAGCAGGTAGGGGAAACCCGGTGCGAATCCGAGCATCGCCACGCGGTAGTCGGCGGCGGTGTGAAGCGTGATTGCCGTGTCCGTGTCGACCCCGCAGTGGATGGCGACCTCGGCCAGATCCGGACCGAACTCGCCGCCGTAGCAGACCGGAATGACCAGCTCGCGTTGCGCGGGGATCGCCGGCGCGTCTTCGCTCAATGCCTTGCAGGCGGCCGCCTGCACTCGCTGGTGCGGTAGTCGCCCGTCATGGTCGCGCCATGCCAGCGGATCGAAGCGCAGCAGCAGGCTGGCATAGGCGGGCACGCATTCCAGTGCGGGCAGATGACGGCGCAGGCATGCGGCGGCGCTGTGTACCCGCGCATTCAGATCGGCATCGATGGCATCGCCAAAGCGCAGCAGCAGCGCATCTTCGGCCAGCGCCTCGAACTGGATGCGCGGCCCCATCGATCTAGATCGCCGCGCCGGTCAGCGCCTGTCGCAACGCATCCAGTCGCGCGTTCAGGCTGGCTTCGGCGTAAGGCTGCGCGTGGCCATGGCCCCATACCGGGCCGGGCCATGCGGCGTCTCCTTCGCGACGCGCGACCACGTGCACGTGCAGCTGGCGCACGATATTGCCCAGCGCGCCGAGGTTGAGCTTGTCGCAAGCTGTCACCGCCCGCAGCGCAGCAGCTGCGCGGTTCACTTCCTGCCACAGCACGGCCTGTCGATCGGCAGCCAGGTCGGTGATCTCGATCAGTCCGCTGTGATGCGGCACCAGGATCAGCCACGCATAGCGCGCGTCGTTCATCAGCAGCACATCGCACAACGGCCATCGGACCAGCGGGCAGGTGTCCGCCGCCAGCCGTGGATCGAGGACGAAAGCGCCATCACTCATGCGCTGGCCAGCTGCTGTTCGAAGAACGCCAGCGTGCGCTGCAAGGCGAGCCTGGCGCTGGCTTCGTCATATTGCGGGCCGACATCGCGGTTGAAACCGT
The DNA here is from genome assembly GCA_036724165.1 of Rhodanobacter sp. Taxonomy (GTDB): domain Bacteria; phylum Pseudomonadota; class Gammaproteobacteria; order Xanthomonadales; family Rhodanobacteraceae; genus Rhodanobacter. The sequence continues at coordinate 11,267 of DAIMGD010000030.1, read as the reverse complement.
GATCGGCCGGATAGGTGAAGGTTTCCATCTGCGGCAGCAGCTCACGGTGCCTGGCCACCATCTCCGGCGTGATGTGCTGGTCCTTTTCGCCGAAGTGGAACATCACCGGTGCCTTCGGCGTTTCATGCAGGAACGCCAGGTTGCGCGCGCCGTAGTAGCTCACCGACGGCAAGCCCAGGCGCAGCGCGGCGAGCAGGGCCACGGTGCCGCCCCAGCAATAGCCGACCGTGCCGATCTTTCCGGACGAGGCAATCGCTTCGGCCGCGCTGGCGACGTCCTCCAGCGCGCGCTCCAGGCCCAGTTCGCTGACCAGTTGCTTGCCCCTGGCGAAGCCGGCGTCGTCGTAGCCCAGTTCCACGCCCGTTTCCAGGTGATCGAAGAATGCCGGTGCGATCGCGGTATAGCCGTGTTCGGCGAAGCGATCGACCACGCTGCGCATGTGCGCGTTGACGCCGAAGATCTCCTGGATCACCACGATGCCACCCTTCGGTTTTCCCTGTGGCTGGGCCAGATAGGCGCCGATGCACTGGGTGCGCGTGGTGGGAAGATTGATGTGCTGACCCATGGGCGATCCTCGTCGATGCGAAAGGGCGATCTTAAGCGGTCCGGGCGTGTGCGCCACGCTGACGTATAATCGGCTGTTTCCATGCACGTTTTCACGGTAACCCCAGCTCATGTCCCAAGCGGCACACAAGATCGGTTTCGTCAGCCTCGGCTGCCCCAAGGCGCTGGTCGATTCCGAGCGCATCCTGACCCAGCTCAAGGTCGAAGGCTACGAAATCGTGCCCAGCTACAACGCCGCCGATGCCGTGGTGGTCAACACCTGCGGCTTCATCGACGCGGCGGTGCAGGAGTCGCTGGATGCGATCGGCACCGCCCTGCACGAGAACGGCAAGGTGATCGTCACCGGTTGCCTGGGCAAGCGCGAGGGACTGATCCGCGAGGCGTATCCCGACGTGCTGTCGATCAGCGGACCGCAGGACTACGTCAGCGTGATGAATGCGGTGCACACCGCGCTGCCGCCGCAACGCAACCGCTTCCTCGATATCGTGCCGGACATCGGCGTCAAGCTGACCCCGAAGCACTACGCCTATCTGAAGATTTCCGAAGGCTGCAATCACCGCTGCAGTTTCTGCATCATCCCGTCGATGCGCGGCAACCTGGTCTCGCGCCCGGTCGACGAAGTGCTGCTGGAAGCCGAGCGGCTGGTCAAGGGTGGCGTCAAGGAACTGCTGGTGATCTCGCAGGACACCAGCGCCTATGGCGTGGACGTGAAGTACGCCGAGCGCCAATGGCGCGACAAGAGCTGGCGCACGCGGATGACCGAACTGTGCGAAGGCCTGTCCGAGCTGGGCGTGTGGACGCGGCTGCACTACGTCTATCCGTATCCGCACGTCGATGAACTGATGCCGTTGATGGCTGCCGGGAAATTGCTGCCGTATCTCGACATCCCGTTCCAGCACGCCAGCCCGCGCATCCTGAAGCTGATGAAGCGTCCCGGCAACATCGACAAGACGCTGGAGCGCATCAACAACTGGCGCAAGGTCGTGCCGGAGCTGACCATCCGCAGCACCTTCATCGTCGGCTTTCCCGGCGAGACCGAGGCGGAGTTCCAGGAACTGCTCGATTTCCTGCGCGAGGCGCAGCTGGACCGCGTCGGCGCGTTCGCCTACTCGCCGGTCGATGGCGCGAAGGCGAACGAGCTGCCCGACCCGGTTTCCGAGGAACTGAAGGAAGACCGACTCGAACAGTTCATGGCGGTGCAGGCGGACATCTCCGCCGCGAAACTGCAACGCAAGATCGGCCGCACGATCCGCGTGCTGGTCGACGAGGCCGGTGCCGATGGCGCGGTCGCCCGCTCGGCGGCCGATGCGCCGGAGATCGACGGCACGGTACTGATCACCTATCGAAATCAGGCCGACGGCCAGAAATTGAAGCCGGGCCAGTTCGTCGACGTGGTGGTCGAACGCGCCGACGAGCACGACCTGCACGCGCGCCTCGCTGGCTGAGCTCGTGCGTTACCACGCGCCATTGCGCGAGGCAGTCGACCCGGAGATATTCCGGCGGCTGCCGCTGGCGGCATGGCGCGAGTACGCCACCCTGCTCGAAGGCCCCGAATGGCCGTCCATCGAGCGGCTCAACAGCCACCTGCCGGCCGCCGCGATGCATCGCTTCGTGGCACAGACGCCGGCGCTGCTGGCCGATGGCCTGCACTACGAACAGCGCATCGCCGGGTGCGGCGGGATCGCCACCCGCGAAGGCAACTGGCACGACCTGCTCAACGCGCTGGTGTGGATGCGCCATCCGTCCCTGAAGCAGGCGTTGAACCGGCGCCAGATGGCCGAGATCGCCCGCATGGGATCCAAGCTGCGCTCGCGGGCGCAGTATGCGATGACCCATTTCGACGAGGCCGGCGTCATCGTCGTGTTGCGTGATCCCGGCTTGCTGGCGTTGTGGGACGCGCACGACTGGCATGGCCTGTTCTGGCGGCAGCGGCAGGCGTGGCTCGATGGTTCGATCCGGCTGGAACTGTTCGGCCACGCCCTGCTGGAGCATGCGCTGAGTCCGGACAAGCTGCTGGTGGGCAAGGCGCTGGTGTTCCAGGCAACGCGCGACGTCGATGCCGAGCTGATCAACACAGATTGCGTCGCGGCGATTGCCGCTGGCCAACTGCTGTGTGATCCGCTGGAACTGCGCCCGCTGCCGCTGGCGGGGATTCCCGGCTGGCATGCCGAGAATGCCGGCGAGGCGTTTCATCGCACCACCGTCTGCTATCAGCCGCGTCGTGCCGGGCGCGAATATCCGCCAGCCCGCCAGGTCGTTTCATGAGCCTTGCCCCCGGCCGGCGATCACGACTATATGCAGGCGAAAGCTGCAGACCGGGGAGCAGGGACGCTGGGGCGCGCGGTGTTTGTGCGATGTCGTTCGCGCGGCAACGACCGCTTGGCACTTTTTTGCCGTCTCCGGGCATTTTCACGACACTCACTTACTGCACGCTAAGTTGAGCGTCGCTGGGCGCACTGCTGCATCAGCGTCGACTCGGAATTTGGAAACGAAGACTAGAGGGAGATGCCGTGTTTGGGCGATTGAAGCGGATGCTGAAAGGCTTCGAGCAAAAGCCGCGGAACGCAGACCCGGACACGGTCTGGCGGGAGAGCATGGAGCGCAGTCGCGAGGGACTGCTGATCATCCGGCCGCCCGCGCAGATCCTGCATGCGAACCGGGCCGCGGGCGTGCTGCTCGGGCGCAACAGCAGCGAGCTGGCCAACACCGTGTTCGCCCATCCGCTGGCGCTGGGCAGCCTGTCCCGCATCGTCATCCCGCATGGCGAGGAAGATCCTGCAACGCTTGAGGCGAGTGTCATCGCGATCGAGTGGGAGCGGACTGCCGCCTGGCTGGTCACCCTGCGTGATGTGACGGCAGTGCATCGGCTGCAGTCGATGAAGAGCGAGCGGGTGAAGGTGCTCGAACGGATGGCCCAGGGCGTTGCGCTGACCGATATCCTGATCGCGCTGGTGCAGTTCGTCGAATCGCAACATCCGCAATCGATCTGCACCGTGATGCTGCTCGATCCCGATGGCCTGCGCCTGCGCTATGGCGCGTCGACACGATTGCCGCGTGCGCTGATCGAAGTCGTGGACGGTACCAGGGTCGGTGCGGGACAGGGTTCCTGTGGCACCGCCGCGTACGAACGCCGGGTGGTGATCGTCACCGATATCGCCGTCGATCCGCTGTGGTCGGAAGCGCGCGAGATCGCGTTGAAAAGCGGCATCCATGCATGCTGGTCGATACCGATCTTCTCCACCGTCGGCGAGGTGATCGGCACGTTCGCAACGTATTACCGCACGCCGCGTGGTCCGGCCACGGACGAGATCGAACTGGTCAGCGCCTGTGCGCAGATCACCGGCGTGGCGATCGAGCGGCATCGGGCCGAGGCGCAGCTCAAGCTGCTCGAATCCAGCATCGCGCACCTCAACGACATGGTCATCATCACCGATGCATCGCCGATCGATGAGCCCGGTCCGCGAATGGTCTTCGTCAACGATGCCATGCTGAAACACACCGGTTACAGCCGTGCGGAACTGCTGGGAAAATCACCGCGCCTGCTGCAGGGGCCGTTGACCCAGCGCAGCGAACTCGACCGCATCCATCACGCGCTCGCCGCACGGCAACCGGTGCGCGCCGAACTGATCAACTACACCCGTGATGGCAACACTTTCTGGGTGGAACTGGATATCGCCCTGATCAGCGATGCAAGGGGCCGGGTGACGCATTTCGTGTCGGTGCAGCGGGACATCACCGAATTCAAGCTGATCGAAGCGACCATGCGCCGCAGCGACGAGCGCTTCAGGCTCGTGGCGAAGGTTACCACCGACATCATCTGGGACTGGAACCTGCAGGCCGACGAACTGTGGTGGAGCGATGGCATGCAGACTGTGTTCGGCTACGACGCATCGGCGATCGAGCCGGGGATCGAATCGTGGACAAAACGGGTGCATCCGGACGAACGCAATCGGGTAGTCGACGGCATTCACGCCATCATCGACGGTGGTAGACAGAGCTGGGATGACGAATACCGCTTCCTGCGCGCCGATGGCACCTACGCGCACGTCATCGACAGGGGCTTCGTCACGCATGATGACGCGGGCCGACCCCTGCGCATGGTGGGCGGCATGAAAGACGTCAGCGAGCGCCATCAGGCCGAGGCGGATACGCGTCGTACAGCGCAGACCCAGTCCCTGATCATCCGCGCCCAACGGCAGATCGCCGAGTCCGAACTTGATCTCGACGGCATCATGCAGCTGATTGCGCAAAGGGCGCAGGAGCTGGTGTGCGCGAGCGGCGCGGCGGTGGTGTGCGTGGAAGGCGATGCGCTGTTCTACCGTGCGGTGTCCGGGTCGACCCACGGCCATCTCGGCCTGCGCTTCAGCCGGGAACACAGCTTGTCGGGAACGGCGCTGCGCGAGTACGAGGCGCAGATCTGCAATGACACCGAGAGCGATCCGCGTATCGACAAGGCGGCCTGCCGCGCGATCGGCGCGCGCTCCCTGATATGCGTGCCGCTGAACCGCCAGGACACCGACAGCATGCTGCTTACGGTCGTTTCCGTCCGGCCACACGCATTCGACGCGCGCGATCTCGCCAACCTGCAGATCCTGGCCGACTCACTGGGCTCGGCGCTGCAACGCGAACGCAATGCCGAGCAGTTGCAGAAATCGGAATCGAAATACCGGTTGCTGTTCGACAGCAGTCCGCAGCCGATGCTGGTGTACGACGTCCAGACCCTGAAACTGATGGCGGTGAATGCGGCAACGATCGCGCATTACGGCTATTCGCAGGAGGAGTTTCTCGGCATGACGATCCGCGAGCTGCATCCGCCCGAGGAGCTTGAACATTTCGACAGCCTGTTGAAAGAGCCGCTGGCGCAGCGGCGGCATGCCGATCGCTGGCGCCATTGCCTGAAAAGCGGTGTCGTGATCGATGTCGAGGTCTCCAGCGACAACATGATGTTCGAGGGACGCCAGGCCCGGCTCGTGCTGGTTACCGATGTCACGCAGCGGCTGCAGGCCGATGCCCATATCCGCGACCAGGTATCGCTGCTGGACAAGACCCGCGACGCGATCGTGGCAGGCGATCTCAATCACCGGATCATCTTCTGGAACAAGGGCGCCGAACGGCTTTACGGCTGGACGGCCGATGAAATCCTCGGCGTAAGCAATATCGAGGACGTCTATCCGGATCCGGAAATCGTCAAGGAAATCCTTGCCGGGTTGCTGAGCGAGGGTGAGTGGAACGGACGGCTGAACCAGCGCCGCAAGGACGGCAGGATCATCGAGGTCGAAGCCCACAGCACGCTGATCCGCGACGACCATGGCGCACCGCGGCTCTTTCTGGTGGTTGCTTCGGAAGTCGATCCGCGATGGAGGGGCGAGAATGGAATTCCCACTCGCGGAACTTCATCGAAATCCGACCTTGCGGATTTTCAGTAATGCCCGGCCGGCAGGCGGAGAAATGTCTGGGGCATCGCACTCAAGTGCCTTGTCATCTCCTCGAATGGAGCCGTGCCGCCATCGGGACGGACCATTTGTCGGGCCAGTAAATGCCATGGCGCAAGTCCGAGCCGCTGTAGATGGTTATGTCCATGAAGCCGGCTTGTTCCAGCTCGTTGATGGCGGACCATTCGGAAAATAACCGCATTTCCAGCGTGCTTCCCGGGCCGCCGTGGAATACCAGGTCGTCAAAATACTGAACTTCACCGTCGCGAGTGGTGTTCTTCAGCCTGAAATGCCCACCTGCCAGCTGTATTTCATGCTCGTGCAGCTCGGGGAAGTGTTCCAGCGTTGGCTGTGCTGCGCCGCCCGGATCGCTGAAGGGCACGGAGAAAATGAAGACGCCGTCCGGCTTCAGGAGCTTTCGGGTGTTTTCGAAGGCTGTTGAAACGGGCGGATTGACATGCTCGAAGACGTCGCTGGCAATGACAAAATCCAGCGTTCCCTCCCTGGCTGGATCGCCCCGGGTGACGTCAAAGTACGGCTCACGATGATAGAAGGTGTTCTGGTAACGCAGCTTTCGCGCCAGCAGATCGGCATAGACATTCCAGCAGCTCAGGCCGATACCAGCCAGATCCGCGCTCCTCGGAATTTCGGAGATGCGAAGACTGTGTCCGAAAAGTTCGGTGGTGAGAATTTGAACGATGGAGCGCAGCCGCACGTTGGAGCCGCATTTGCTGCAGGAGGGATCTTCGCGGGTCAGCCGAGGCAGGTCGGCATGGTTTTCCCGGTCACATATGTTGCAATGAAAGACGATGGGTTCATCGGGTGTGTGCTTCATCTCGATTCCCTGTTTGCATGAGCTCGTTAAAAGCAACCTGATGAAGCCGGCGTCAAGCGTATTCCACCGCGACCACGGCAAACTGCGCCGGTCCGCCGGGCAGCTCCGCGGCGAACTCATCGTCAACGCGTTTCTTCAGCACCGCCCGCGCCATCGGCGAGTCGATGCTGATCCAGCCCAGCTTCGCATCGGTCTCGTCGGGGCCGACGATGCGGTAATGGAGGATCTCGCCGGTGTCGACGTTTTCGAGTTCGATGCGTGCACCGAAGAACACCAGCCCACGATCACTTGGTGCACCTTCGGCCACCTTGAGCGAGGGAATCCGCTTGCTCAGGTAACGGGCGCGGCGATCGATCTCGCCCAGCTGCTTCTTGCGGTAGATGTATTCGGCGTTTTCCGAACGATCACCTTCGGCGGCGGCGGCGGCGAGCGCCCTGACCACTTCCGGGCGCAGGACGTGCCACAGGTGATCGAGTTCGGCCTTGAGTCGCTCGAAGCCTTCGCGGGTGATGATCGCGGTGGAGTGCGGGGACGCCGGGCGCCAGCGGCTCATGCGGGGCTCGCCAGCTGTCGCCGCTGGGCGTCGATCTGCGTGCGCAACGGGTGATCGGGCCACCCGGCGGCCAGCTGGTCCAGCAGCCGTGCCGCCTCGGCATGTTGATCGGGATGCTCGCCGAGCAGGCGGGCGGCGAGCAGGCCGTAGTGTGGAATTTGCGGATCGCGCGGCCAGTGCGCGAGGTAGCCGCGGCACAGGTGGATCGCGATGCGGCTGATGCCCAGCCGTGCGGCGAGGTCAGCCAGCTCGCCGCAGGTGCGTGGATCGTCCGGGATGAAATCGGCATCGATGCCGCAGCACTCCTGCAGCATGCCCAGCGCGCGGCGCGATTCGCCCTGCGCAATCAGTGCGGCCACCCAGATCTGGCCGTGCACCAGCAGGCCGTCGCGCAGGTTCTGTCGCTGCAGCAGCCGGCGATAGGCAAGATGAAGCGGTGCGGGCGCCGCGCGATCCTGCAGCCGGGCAACCAGCAGCGCGGTGGCGGCGGCCGGGTCGTTCTGTCCCAGCGCATCGAGTTCGGCCAGCAGTTCTTCGTCGGCATCCTGTCCGCTGGCCCTGGCCAGTTTCGGTGCCTCGGGGTCCAGCCCGAACCGTTCATGGCGCTGGTGGATCATCGCGCCCATCAGATGGAACGCGAGCACGATCAGGTAGGTGCAGGCAAACGCGAACAGCGGCAAGGCGAGCAGTCGCGGCAGCAGCGCGGTGGTGATCGAGGCGAACACGATCAAGCCGCCGAGCAGCAGATTGATCGCCACCGGGATCAGGTAGGCCGCCCCGAAACTGCCGATGACCCGGCCCCAGTTCAGCGGGTTGAGCGCCAGTGCCAGGTTGCCGTCGAACGCCAGCGACATGTCGATCGCCGGCAGCAGCAGCGCGGACACGATCAGCACCGGCCACAACATGCCCGGAAAGAACACGACCGCAAGCACGCACAGCGCGGCGGCCAGCAGGTGGATCGCGGTGAGCCCCCAACCGCTCGCGCTGTTGCCGTCACTGCCGACATCCGGTGGATCGGCATAGCCGTTGGCGGTGTGCAGCATGCAGTCGGCGGCGTAGCGCCAGGTGGCCGCCCACACCAGCGCACTCGCGAGCGCGCCAATGTACGACGGCAGCAGGCCGACGTAGTGCACCAGCGCCAGCACCACGCAGGTGGCCAGTGCAGCGCCGCGCAACGGATAGCCGAAGCCGCTGCGCAGGCGCGCATTGAACGGGGTGTCGGGTGATACGGTTTCGATGCGTGGCATGGTGCTCAGCGCTTGCCGCCGATCGGCGGATAGTCGGCCGATTGTAGCCAAGACCACGGGCATTGCCGTGCCGATGCGTTGAGTCGGGATGCGGTGCCGGTTATGGTGGGTGCTTTGCGCGGGTGAAATCTTGTGATGTCGTTGCGTCTTGTGGTTCGTTCCCTGCGCCTGGCGCCGCTTGCAGCGGCAGGCGCGCTGCTGGCTGCCTGCGCGAGTGCCGGTGGTGGCAAGCCTTCGGCACCGGTCAATACGTTGTACAGCCAGCTTGATCTGGCCAGCCGGGGTTACGAGATCGCACTGCAGCAGTCGCGCGAGGGCAATCTCGCGGCGTCGCAGCTGACGCTCACCCAGTCGCTCAACCAGCTGAAAGAAGCGGCAGCGCGTTGTGGCAACACGCCAGGTTGCGATCCGCAGCGATTCTTTTCGGTGTTCGACCATCTGCTGCGCCTGAAGGATGGCGACTTCGGTGGCGATCAGGATCTGGACAGCGACGTTGATCCGGCGCAGGCCGCACTGCCCACCGGCAAGAGCGGTGCCGCCAGCCTGCCGCAGGCGCAGCGCAGCGTGACCCTGCTGCATGGGCAGAGGCTGTCCGAACTGATCGCGATGAACGGGCCGGTCAAGGCGGCACTGGAAATGTGGCTGACCCAGTGGCGGCCGCAGCTGATGGATGCCTACGTCAACTACCAGTATCTGCGCTTTGAGATGTGGCCGCAGTACGAGAAGGCCGATCTGCCCGAAGCGCTGCTGTTCGGCATCATGGCGAAGGAGTCCGGCGGCAAGGTGCACGCCGTATCGCGTTCGGGCGCGGCCGGGCCACTGCAGTTCATGTACGCCACCGGCCTGCGCTTTGGCCTGGGCACGGACAGCGGCTTCGATACGCGCTTCGATCCGGCCGAATCGGCCCGGGCGAATGCCGAATACCTCAACGAGCAGCTGAGGATCTTCAACAACAACCTCGAACTCACGATCGGTGCCTATAACGGCGGCGAAGGCCGCATGCGTCGCGCGGTCGGCGACGATACGTCGGTGAGCTTCTACGATCCGCGCATCTACAACCAGCTGTCGCAGGAAACCCGCGATTACGTGCCGTCCGTGCTCGCCGCGGCATGGCTGTTCCTGCATCCGGACAGCTACAACCTGAGGTTTCCCAAGATCGACGGCGCGCCTGGTTCGGTCATCCTGAAACGGCCGGCCTCACTGGCGGAAATCACGGTCTGCCTTGGATCGACGATGGGCATGGAGGACGGCTGGTTCCGCACGCTGAGGAATCTCAATCCGCGTCTGGACCCCCAGGTGACGCAACCTGCCGGCACGTTGCTGCAGGTTCCGCATCAGCTCGTGAAGACCTATGGATCGCGCTGTGTCGATGGCCCATGGCCGATCCTTGCGCATGATCTGCACAGTGCCGTGATACCCGTGGTGGCCCAGCCGACCGTGGCGCCGCCGGCACCGGTGGTGAGAGCGGATAGTTCATACAAGGTGCGTCGCGGTGACACGCTGATCAGCATCGTGCGCAAGCTGCATTGCTCAAGCGTGCAGGAAGTGGCCGAGATGAACGGACTCAAGCACCATCACATCAGCATCGGCCAGACGCTCAAGCTGCCGGTCTGCCGCTGATCCGTTGGCGCGCGAGGCTGCCTGGCTTCAGGCAGCTTCGCTGGCTTGCATCCAGCTTTCGACGGTGTTGCCGCTGTGGTGAACTTCCTTCAGTTCACGCAGCAACTGCATCAACTGGCGATGTTGCGGCTGCAGACTGGCGTGGGGAGAATTCTTGGTTTCGTGGTAGGCCACCGCCAGCCACAGCGCGACGCCGCGCAACGCCACTTCGGTATTGTTCGAGCACGAGCGTTCGTAGCCGGCTTCGGTGCCCTGGCCCCAAGGCAGATAGCGCGATTCCGGCGAGGTGCCATACAGGTGCGGGAAATCGCTGCGCGCGGCCTGGCCGATCTCGCGCAGGGTCAGCGTGCTCAGGCGTAGGCGATGGCGCGAGGGTAGTGCCCGGATAGTGCGCTCGATGACGCGGAACTGACGGGCAAGCTGGCGCGCACGCATCATCGCGATCAATGGAGTGAGCAATTGCATGGATGTCCCCTCGACGCTTGGAATAGGCGGCCATGACGCGCGGCTCTGATCGAGCTTAGCGAAGCCGTCACCGCGTTTGCGCCTAGAGCGTCACAAAATGACGTGTTGTGTCAGGGGCTGCTGCAACGCATTCAAGGAACTGCGGCTGGGTGTTGGTCAGTCGCGGCGACCGAGCCGTTGCCCTACCTGTACCGCCTGCTGTGGCTGCAGCGCATCGAGCGTGGCCGTGCCTTCGGGCAGCAGCATGATCACGGTGGATCCCATGTTGAAACGCGCCATCTCGGCGAAGCGTTCCAGCGTGATGTGCTGCCCGGCAAACGACTTGCGGCGGATCGACGACGCATACGGCGGGATCACCAGGCCGTCCCACACCGTGGCTACCGAAGAAACCAGGATCGCGCCGACCATCACCACCACGAACGGGCCGTGCTCGCCCTCGAAGTGGCAGACCAGCCGCTCGTTGCGCGCGAACAGGCGCGGGATCGCTGCCACCGCAAACGGCGCCACGCTGAAGATGCGGCCGGGCACGTGCACGGTTTCCTTCAGCGTGC
>DAIMGD010000029.1:0-15218 GCA_036724165.1 Rhodanobacter sp. | reverse complement strand
CCACCATGCGACCGGCGCGGATGTCTTCGAGGATTTCGGGGATGGTGTTGAAAGGCATGGGCATGTGGCCGAAAAAAAATAGTTGAGAGGAGTGAGGAGTGAGAGAAAGCGGACAGCAGATCTCTGCTCCTGCTCACTTCTCATTCCCTCGTGCATTCACTACTGAATCACGCAAAACCGTGGTGTTTCAGAAACGCCTCGTCCAGCCGCGGCGTCTCGCCGCTGGACAGCAGCCGCTCGATATAGCGCGCCACCACGTCCACCTCGATGTTCACTGCGTCACCGACGCGGCGCGCATGGAACGCGGTGTGCTCGACCGTGTGCGGGATCAGGTTGACGCCGAAGCGATGGCCGGCGACTTCGTTGACGGTGAGGCTGGTGCCGTCGATGCAGACCGAACCCTTCGCCGCGATGTAGCGCGAGATCGCCGCGGGCACTTCGAACATCCAGCGCTGTGAGCGGCCATCCGGGGTGATCGATACCACCTTGCCGAGCCCGTCGACATGCCCGGAAACCAGATGGCCGCCCAGCCGGTCGGCCAGGCGCAGCGCCTTCTCCAGGTTCACCGGATCGCCGGCTTTCAGTTTGCCCAGCGAGGTCAGCGACAGCGTTTCGTTGGAGACGTCCGCACTGAACCCGCGCGGCTCCAGCGTCACCGCGGTGAGGCACACGCCGGATACGGCGATCGAGTCGCCCAGCTGCACGTCGCTCATGTCGAGATCGGCCGTATCGACGGCCAGCCGCATATCACCACCACGCGGCTCGAGCCGCGCGATGCGGCCAACGGACTGGATGATGCCGGTGAACATCAGCGCACCTCCGGCAGGAGGGTGATGTTCGCAATGCTCAGAATCGATTTCATGAAACGTTTCCCGCGTCAGAAACTGCGAAAAACGCCCCAAGGCATGAGGCCAGGCGCACGCCGTGTGGCGTCCACCCTGCCGTCTTCTCTTTATCCGGACTGTGAGGAAACTGTCGCCAGCTTCCAACCGTCGGCTCCGGCATCTGACCGGATCTGCTGACCCCCGGCGTCTCCTCGCGGAATCGACCGGGGCGCTCGCGGGCTCGTTGTCGGGCGTTGACCCTTCAACCTACCGCCGGTGGGGAATCTCACCCCGCCCTGAAGACGCTATGTAGTGTTTGCCGGTTTGGCCGGCTGGCGCAGTCTAGCACCGACATGTGAGCCAGCTGACTATGGTCGCAGGGATACAGCGTTCGCCAGCGCGCACGACACCGGATTCAGGTCGGGCGTAATTGCAACCGCCAGTCCGCACCGAGCTGGCGCTGGTCGACCACCTGCAACTGCCAGCGCCGCGCCATGTCGCTGAGCGCTGGCAGATGCAGCAGCGGGCGCGCACTGTCGCCCAGCAGCAGCGGTGCGACATACAGCAGCAGTTCGTCGACCAGCCCCGCGGCGAACAACGCGCCACAAAGCGTGGGCCCGGCTTCGACATGGACTTCATTGCAGCCACGCGCGGCCAGCAACGCAAGCACGGCATGCAGGTCGAACGTGCCGCCATGCATCGACATCGCCAACTGTTCGACCCGCTCGAAGCGACTGTCCGCGCAGACTGCTGCGGCATCGTGCAAAACCAGGGTCGGCGCCGAGCCGTCGAGCACGTGGCTTCCCGCGGGCGTGCGCAGGCAGCGATCCAGCAGCACGCGCCATGGCGGAGTGAACGCCTCGGCCTCCGGCAAGCGCACGGTGAGCTGCGGGTTGTCCGCCAGCACGCTGCCGCTGCCGCTGAGGATCGCCGAGCTGCGTGCGCGCCAGCGCCCCACGTCGGCGCGGGCGGCCTCGCCGGTGATCCACTTCGACTCGCCATGGCCCAGCGCGGTGCGGCCATCCAGACTCATCGCCAGTTTCACCCGCAGCCATGGCCGGTGGCGTTCGATCCGGCTGAAGAAACCGATATTGAGTTCGCGCGCGGCTTCGCGCAGCAGCCCTGTCTCGACCACGATACCGGCCGCGCGCAACTTGCCGATCCCACGGCCATCGACCTGGGGAAATGGATCCTCGGCAGCGACGACCACGCGGGCCACGCCGGCCGCGATCAATGCCTCCGCGCACGGCGGTGTGCGGCCTTGGTGCGCGCACGGCTCCAAGCTCACGTAAGCAGTGGCGCCACGGGCGCGTTCAGCTGCCGCGCGCAATGCGAAGACTTCCGCATGCGGCTCGCCGGCACGCTGGTGCCAGCCTTCACCAACCACCTCGGCAGCGTGTGCGATGACGCAGCCGACGCGTGGATTGGGCTGGCTGGTGTACAGGCCACGCTCGGCCAGCCGCAGTGCGTGCGCCATGTGCGCGTGGTCAAGCGCCGAGAAGGCGGCCGCGTTCATGTGCCGGATTCCAGCTCAAGATGAAGTTTCTTCGGCGTGACATGCCGCCATGCATCCCGCAACAACTGATTCACCCAAGCCTCCTCCATTCCGGCAATGCGCACATGCGTCCAGCCATGCTTGCCCCAGCCTGGATCGGGCTCGAACAGATCGCCGGCCGACATGCGCAGCACATCGAGCTCGTCGAGCGAAAACTTGAAAATGGCACGCTCATCGCGACGGGGAAACTGCGCGAAGATTCTGCCGCGCACTCGGAACGAGGGTGTGCCGAAGTGATCAACCTCCTCCGCCTGCGGCAGTTGCATGGCAAGTTCGCGGAAGCGATCCAGCGTCACCATGCAAAGTCAGCCCGCGCTCACTTGTCGCGCCTGCCGCCACCCAGCAGCGGCAATTGCATCTCGTCCAGCCCCGGCAGATCGCGCTCCAGTTTTTCGATCTCCTCGCGGAATGCGTGCACGTCCTCGAACTTGCGGTAGACCGAGGCGAAGCGCACGTACGCGACCTGATCGAGATTCTTCAGCTCGCGCATCACCAGTTCACCGAGCTGACGCGAAGAGACCTCGCGCTCGCCGCTGCGGCGCAGGTCGTTGGTGATGATGCGCACAGCGCTGTCCACGTCATGGCTGGCCACCGGCCGTTTCTGCAGCGCGCGCTCGAAACTCACCCGCAGCTTGCGTTCGTCGAACGGCTCGCGCCGCTCGCCGCTCTTCACGATCGTCGGCAATTTCAGTTCCGCCGTCTCGAACGTGTTGAAGCGCTCGCCGCATTGCGGGCATTCGCGCCGACGGCGCACGGTCGAACCATCCTCGGCGAGCCGGGAATCGATCACGCGGGTGTCTTCGTGCTGGCAGAAGGGGCAATGCACGCCAGCAGATCAGCCGTAAACCGGAAACTTGCGGCACTGCGCCGTCACCGCCTCGCGCACCTTCGCGATCACCGCCTCGTCGCCCGGCGCATCCAGCACGTCGCAGATCCAGTTCGTCAGCTCGATGCAATCCGCTTCCAGATAACCGCGGGTGGTGACCGCCGGCGTGCCGACGCGCAGGCCGGAAGTGACGAACGGCTTGCGCGGATCGTTCGGCACCGCGTTCTTGTTGACCGTGATGTGCGCCTTGCCCAGCGCCTCTTCGGCGGCCTTGCCAGTGATGTCCTTGCCGATCATGTCGACCAGCATCAGGTGATTCTCGGTGCCGCCGGAGACGATCTTGTAGCCGCGCGCGATGAAGCTCTTCGCCATCGCCTGGGCGTTCTTCACCACCTGGGTCTGGTAGGCCTTGAACGCCGGCTCCAGCGCTTCCTTGAACGCCACCGCCTTGGCCGCGATCACGTGCATCAGCGGGCCGCCCTGGATGCCGGGGAACACGATCGACTGCAGCTTCTTCTCTACCTCTTCACCGGCACCCTTGGCCACGATGATGCCGCCGCGCGGACCGCGCAGGGTCTTGTGGGTGGTCGAGGTGACCACATGCGCATGCGGCAGCGGGCTCGGATAGACACCGGCGGCGATCAGGCCGGCGACGTGCGCCATGTCGACGAAGAACAGTGCGCCGACCGAATCGGCGATCTGGCGCATGCGCGCCCAGTCGACCACCTGCGAGTAGGCGCTGAAGCCGCCGACCAGCATCTTCGGCTGGTGTTCGGTGGCAAGACGCTGCACTTCGTCGTAGTCGATCAGACCGTCGGCGTCGACGCCGTACTGCACCGCGTTGAACAGCTTGCCGGAAATATTGACCTTGGCGCCGTGGGTGAGATGGCCGCCATGCGCCAGGCTCATGCCGAGGATGGTGTCGCCCGGCTGCAGCAGCGCGAAGTACACCGCCTGGTTCGCCTGCGAGCCGGAGTGCGGCTGCACGTTGGCATAGTCGCAATCGAACAGCTGCTTCAGCCGCTCGATCGCCAGCTTCTCGGCGATGTCCACATATTCGCAGCCACCGTAGTACCGCTTGCCCGGATAGCCTTCGGCGTACTTGTTGGTGAGCTTGGAACCCTGCGCTTCCATCACCCGCGGGCTGGCGTAGTTCTCCGAGGCGATCAGCTCGACGTGGTCTTCCTGGCGTTGACCTTCATCGGCGATGGCCTTGGCCAGTTCGTCATCGTAACCGGCGATGGTGCAGTCCTTGGGGAACATTCTGACCTCAGTGATTGGCAAGCGGACAAGTGCGAAAGTGTAGCTCCGACGGGCATTTGCGGCCAGCGGCACAGCCCGGGACTGATTCGCGGAGCCGCTCTGTCCCAGCTGATTTGAAATCCGTCATTCCCTTGCATAAGGTCATCCTCTCTACCCGCAGGAGGCATGCCGCCATGAAACATCGCACCCTGGGCCATCGCGGCCCGCACGTTTCCGCCCTCGGCCTCGGCTGCATGGGCATGTCCGACATGTATGGCGAAACTGACCGCAGCGAAAGCATCGCCACCATTCATGCCGCGCTGGATGCCGGCATCAGCCTGCTCGATACCGGCGATTTCTATGGCATGGGGCACAACGAGATGCTGCTGGGTGAGGGACTGGCCGGACGCCCGCGCGACAGCTACCAGCTCAGCGTGAAGTTCGGCGCCCAGCGCAGTCCGGACGGCGCCTGGCTCGGCTACGACGCCAGGCCGGCGGCGGTCAAGACCGCGCTGGCGTATTCGCTGAAGCGCCTGCGCACCGACTATGTCGATGTATACCGCCCCGCCCGGCTCGACCCGAACGTGCCGATCGAGGATACCGTGGGCGCCATCGCGGAACTGGTGCAGGCCGGCTACGTGCGCCGGCTCGGCTTGTCCGAGATGGGTGCGGACACCATTCGCCGCGCCCACGCGGTGCTGCCGGTGGGCGATCTGCAGATCGAGTATTCATTGATCTCGCGCGGTATAGAGGACAGCATCCTGCCCGCCTGCCGCCAGCTGGGCATCGGCATCACCGCATATGGCGTGCTGGCACGCGGCCTGATCAGCGGCCATTGGTCGAAGCAGCGCAGCGCCGGCGGGCATGACTTCCGCGCCCATTCGCCGCGTTTCCAGGGTAGCAACCTCGAGCAAAACCTCGCGCTGGTCGAGCGGCTGCGCGAGCTGGCCGAGACGCGCGGGGTCAACGTCGCCCAGCTGGCGATCGCCTGGGTGCTGGCACGCGGCGACGATGTGCTGCCGCTGGTAGGCGCGCGCACCCGTCCGCGGCTGAGCGAGGCACTCGGCGCAGTGGAGCTCAGCTTGAGTGCGGACGACCTCGCCGCGATCGAACGCGCCGTGCCGCCCGGTGCCGCCGCCGGCGAGCGTTACAGCCCGCAAGGCATGGCCTCGCTGGATAGCGAGCGCCGCCCTTAGCCGGCTGTCCTCGGGCTGGTGACGCAAACCGCTATAATGAGCGGTTTAACGAATACCCATTCCCGGGCCGGCCTCATCGCAAGGCGGCGCGGCGCACGTTTTCGGAGGTTCCATGCAATACATCTACACCATGAACGGGGTCAGCAAGATCGTCCCGCCGAAGCGCCAGATCATCAAGGACATCTCGCTGTCCTTCTTCCCCGGCGCGAAGATCGGCCTGCTCGGCGTCAACGGCGCCGGCAAGTCGACCGTACTGAAGATCATGGCCGGCGTGGATACCGACTTCCAGGGCGAGGCACGCGCCAATCCCGGCACCAAGATCGGCTACCTCGCGCAGGAGCCGCAGCTGGATCCGGAGAAGACCGTCCGCGAGGCCGTCGAGGAAGGCGTCGCCGAAATCCTCGACGCGCAGAAGCGTCTCGAGGAAGTCTATGCCGCGTATGCGGAGGAAGGCGCGGACTTCGACAAGCTCGCCGTGGAGCAGCAGAAACTGGAGAACCTGCTCGCCGCGAACGACGCGCATGCGCTGGAGCGCCAGCTCGAAGTCGCCGCCGATGCGCTGCGCCTGCCGCCGTGGGATGCGAAGATCGGGCCGCTGTCCGGTGGCGAGAAGCGTCGCGTGGCGCTGTGCCGGCTGCTGCTGTCCAAGCCGGACATGCTGCTGCTGGACGAGCCGACCAACCATCTGGACGCCGAATCGGTCGACTGGCTGGAGCAGTTCCTGCACGACTATCCCGGCACCGTGGTGGCCGTCACGCATGATCGCTACTTTCTCGACAACGCGGCCGAGTGGATTCTCGAACTCGATCGCGGCCGCGGCATTCCGTGGAAGGGCAACTACACCGAGTGGCTGGAGCAGAAGGGCGAACGCCTGGCCCGCGAAGAGGCCGCCGAGAAGGGCCGCCAGAAAGCTCTCGCACGCGAACTCGAGTGGGTGCGTTCGGCCGCCAAGGGCCGCCAGTCCAAGGGCAAAGCGCGCATCAACCGCTTCGAGGAACTGAACTCGGTCGAGTACCAGAAGCGCAACGAGACCAACGAACTCTACATCCCGCCGGGCGAGCGCCTGGGCCAGGAAGTGATCGAGTTCAAGAACGTCAGCAAGTCGTTCGGCGATCGGCTGCTGATCGACGACCTGTCGTTCAAGGTGCCGCCGGGCGCGATCGTCGGCGTGATCGGCCCGAACGGCGCCGGCAAGTCCACCTTGATGAAGCTGATCACCGGCGTGGAGCAGCCCGACGCCGGCGAAATGAAGCTCGGCCACACCGTGCAACTGGCCTACGTCGACCAGTCGCGCGACAACCTCGATCCGAAGAAGAACGTGTGGCAGGAAGTCTCCGGCGGCGCCGACATCATCACCATCGGCAAGTACGAGCTGCAGTCGCGCGCGTACATCGGCCGCTTCAACTTCAAGGGCACCGACCAGCAGAAACTGGTGGGTTCGCTCTCCGGCGGTGAGCGTGGCCGCCTGCACCTGGCGAAGACGCTGATGCAGGGTGGCAACGTGCTGCTGCTGGATGAGCCGTCCAACGATCTGGACGTGGAGACCTTGCGCGCGCTGGAAGATGCGATGCTGGAATTCCCCGGCTGCGCGATGGTGATCTCGCATGACCGCTGGTTCCTCGACCGCATCGCCACCCACATCATCGCGTTCGAGGGCGACTCGCACGTCGAGTTCTTCCCCGGCAACTACAACGAGTACGAGGCCGACAAGAAGCGTCGCCTCGGCGAGGAAGGCGCGCGTCCGCATCGGGTGAAGTACAAGAAGCTGGCGTAAGGGTCGGGATTCGATACTCGAAAAACCACAGCGCCCCAATACCGTCATTCCGGCGAAAGCCGGAATCCATTTTGATCCTGGCGTCACGCAAAAAGCAGTGGATTCCGGCTTTCGCCGGAATGACGAGCAAAGAATAAGGCACACCGTATTTCAGGAGCGCGACGATGGTTTTCATGCAGTCACTGCGGCAGGCATGGGCACGCAACAACTCGCTGGTCTGCGTCGGCCTCGACCCGGAACCGTCGAAGTTTCCGGTGCATCTGCGCGATACCCCGGACGCGGTGTTCGAATTCTGCCGCGACATCGTCGATGCCACGGCCGATCTGGTCTGCGCCTACAAACCGCAGATCGCGCACTTTGCCGCGTTGCGCGCGGAAGACGCGCTTGAGCGCCTGATCGCGCACATCCACGACAGGCATCCGGGCGTACCGGTGATCCTCGACGCCAAGCGCGGCGACATCGGCTCGACCGCGCAGCACTACGTCAGCGAGGCATTCGACCGCTATCGCGCCGATGCGGTGACCCTGAACCCTTATCTCGGCCGCGATTCGGTGCAGCCGTTTCTCGATCGTGCCGACAAGGGCGTGATCCTGCTCTGCCACACCTCCAACCCCGGCGCCGCCGACCTGCAGGATCTGCTCGTGTCTGACCAGCACGGCGGCGGCAGGCCGCTGTACCAGCACGTGGCGCAGCTCATCGCGCGCGACTGGAACGCCCATGGCAACTGCGCGCTGGTGACCGGCGCCACCTGGCCGGAGCAGCTGGCCGAAGTACGCGCACTGGTCGGCGATGTGCCACTGCTGGTGCCCGGCATCGGTGCCCAGGGCGGCGACGTGGAAGCGGTGGTGCGCAACGGCCGCACGAACGACGGCAGCGGGCTGATGATCAGCTCCTCACGCGCGATCCTCTACGCCGGCAGCGGCGCGGATTTTGCCAGCGCGGCGCGCCATGCCACGCGGGAACTGCGCGACTCGATCAACCGCTATCGCTGACAACCCGCGGCGTCAGCAGAGTCGCCAATCCATCCAGTTCATGGTGCCGGATAAGGCTGCTTCTGCAGCAGCCTGGCGAGATGCACCGCGTTGCTGGCCAGCGTCCTGATCGCGCTGGCAAGCTTGTCCGGGGTCCGCTTCAGATCCTTGTAATCGACGCTGCCCATCGCCTCGCCGACCCAGTAGGCCGAGCTGCCGCCGGGGATGCTGAAACCCACGTCGGCCAGCGCCTGATAGAGTTCCGCGGTGACGTGATGCGCACCGTCCTCGTTGCCCACCACCGCCACGATCGCCACCTTGCCGAAGGTGGGATAGCGGCCCTGCTCGTCGATCTCGTCCAGCACGGCGTCGAGCCGCTCCAGGATGCGCTTGCTCACGCTCGACGGCTGTCCCATCCAGATCGGCGTGGCGAGTACCAGGATCTGCGAATCCATGATCCGCTGGCGGATCGGCGGCCACGCATCGCCTTCGCCTTCATCGGCCGAAACACCCGGCTTGATGTCGTGATCGACGGCCCGCTCGGACGACGTCGTGACGCCATGCGTGGCCAGCGCACGCAGCAGCTGGTCCAGCAGTTTCTGCGTCGACGACTCCTGCGGCCCGGACTTCAGCGTGCAGTTCAAACCGAAAGCGGCGAGTGACATGCTGCGTGCCCCGGATCAGGAGCAGGCAGCTTGCAGCGTTGTCCGTGCAGATTCGGTCAGCGCACCGGATAGCGCGCGTTCACATCGACACGAAGCTGGCACTGAGGTGGCGGCCAGCGGCGTGAGCGCTCGGCCCGGACATGCGACGTGCCTGCCCGGGCCGAGCGCCGCGCGATCAGTCAGCCCAGAACCGGCTTGGCCGCCTGCAGCATCTTGGCCTTCAGGTCCATCGAATCGGCCGCATCCAGCAGCGCGCGCGCAAAGCTGCGGACCTCGGCAGGACGCAGGGCATACCAGTTCCCGGTCTTGGTTTCAGACACGTTCCGACCCGCACGGGACACGCAATGCGGCCGGAAAATCACCATGCCGCTGAGCGATTCCGAACTGATATCCGCGGAAACAATCTGCATGTGCGTTTCGTCTTCTTTCTTCACCGAACTTCTCCCGGGCGGATAGCCGCCCTCGTGCAGCTTACGCTACCGAGAGTTCAACGGTTGTTGGATGCGATGCAGCTGGCTCGATACGTGTCGGTTTTGTCAGCCGGCGACGCAACCAGCGCTCGCATGGCGTCGACAGCCAACGCTCCACCGCTGCACCGAGCAGCCAGCACAATGGCAGCGTCATCAGGTACCACAGGAAGCCGAGCCGCATGTCGCCGCCAGCGAGTTTGAACAGGCGCACCATCGCGAAGACCACGAACATGTGCGTGAGATAGATCTCGTAGCTGAGCCGTCCCCAGGAACGCAACCAGTCCAGGCTGCGCCAGGCATGCCAGTCGCCACGGCGCTGGCGTTGCTCGCAGGGCAGCAGCAGACACAACGCAGAAAGCGCCAGCAGCAGCATGTAACCATCGCGCAGCAGATGCCACATCAGCGCGCCGTCGATCGTCGCCGCCAGCAGACCGATCGCCCCCAGCCATCCCAGCAAGACGGTCGTGCGTGCCGGAAGCGTACGCGGGCGCGCGGCCAGCAACGCACCAAGCACGCCGATCGCAATCGCCGACATGCCAGGCAGATAAGCCTTCTCCTGCCAGATCTCGTTGCCGCGCAAGACGGAGTGCGTCCATGGCATCGACAGCGCGAGCAACACCAACAGCGGCACCAGCACCCAGCGTCGGCGCGTCAGCAGACAAGCCAGCGGAAAGCCGATGTAGAACACTTCCTCGATCGACAGCGACCACAGCACATCCCAGTTGCCCGGCAGGTAGCCGGTGCGTCCCTCGTACCAGTTCAGATGCAGGCCGATGACAGCCCAGATCGCACTTGGCAACGACTGACCCGGGCGGTTGATCGTGTAATCCGGCACCGCCAGCAGATGCAATATGGCAAGCACGGCAACCAGCACCAGCAGGCAGGGCACGATGCGGGAGAAGCGACGCGCATAGAACGCACGCAAGTCGATCTGCGCGAGACCACCCCAGCGTTGCAGCGCATTGCCGGCAATCAGGAAACCGGAGATCACGAAGAACACGAACACGGCCTCGTAGCCGTTGTAGTTCAGCCGGCTCAGAAACCACGGCGGCAGCACCTCGGCCAGCGCCGTCCTTTTCAGCGGAATGCGCAGACCCAGGTGATTGAGGATGACGAACAGGATGGACAGACCGCGCAGCAGGTCGATGCCGGGATTGCGGCGTGTCCGCGCGGGCTGCGGATCTTTCCCGTCAATCATCAACGGATGCATGGATTCCCACGGCGACATCGGCCGCCCTGTCGTCAAAGAGCAGCATCATCCATGGACAGGCGGCGTCGCATCAATGCCGGCACACAGGATTCATGCGACGACTTCCACCCCGCGCCAGAAGGCCACGCGACCCTTGATCTGGCTGGCGGCCTCTTTCGGTGTCGGGTAATACCATGCGGCGTTGGCATTCACGTCGCCATCCACGATCACGTCGTAATAGCTGGCCGTGCCTTTCCACGGGCAAACGCTCTGATGATCCGTGGCACGGAAGTGCTCCTGGCTCAGCGAATCGGCCGGAAAGTAGTAGTTACCCTCGATCACGACGGTGTCGTCGCTCTCGGCCAGTACGACATTTTTCCATATCGCGCGCATCACTCGTCTCCAATGTCCTGCCCCGGGAACAGCACCTCGGTATAACCGAACTTGCTGAAATCGGTGATCCGCGAGGGGTATAGACGTCCAATCAGGTGATCGCATTCATGCTGCACCACGCGGGCATGAAAGCCTTCGGCGGTACGATCGATCGGCGCGCCCCGCGGATCAACGCCCTGATAGCGGATCAGGCTGTAACGGCTCACCGCACCACGCAGGCCGGGCACCGACAGACAGCCTTCCCAGCCCTCCTCCATGTCCTGCGACAGCGGCGTGATCACCGGATTGAGCAGGA
This sequence comes from Rhodanobacter sp., assembly GCA_036724165.1. Classification (GTDB taxonomy): domain Bacteria; phylum Pseudomonadota; class Gammaproteobacteria; order Xanthomonadales; family Rhodanobacteraceae; genus Rhodanobacter. Next base: position 3,818 of record DAIMGD010000029.1, on the reverse strand, counting down.
TCGTCTGCGGCACCGCCGGCGCGTCCGGATAACGCTCGGAGCTGTCGAAGCCGAAGATCACCAGCTGCAGGTCGACGCCGATCTGCGGCGCGGCGAGGCCGACGCCGTCGGCATCGTGCATGGTCTCGAACATGTCGGCGATCAGCGCATCCAGCTCGGCGCTGCCGAGCATGGCATCGGGCACCAGCGCCGCGATGCGCAGCAGGCGTTCGTCACCCATTTTCAGGATTTCGCGAATCATGCACGCCTCGCCGGTAGTGACTGATCCCGACATGTGGCCATGCCGGACAGATCCAAGCCTGCCCGATGCGGCGTAAGGAAAGCATTATGTCGGCGTGCTGATGCGGCGCGGGATTGACCGCCGTGGCGGACGCGGCGACTCTGGCGTCCCTGCCGCACGAGACGCCATCCATGCCCGACCCCATCACCGTATTCGGCCCGCCACCTGCCGTGGCAGCGTCGTCGACGCTCGCGAGCAAGCTGCTGTGGGCGGCCATCGCGCTGCTCGGCGCGATCTGCCTCGGCGTGGTGGCGCTGCGCCGCGGCGAGCCGGTCAACGCGATCTGGCTGGTCGCCGCGTCGCTCGCGGTCTTCGTGATCGGCTACCGCTACTACGGCCGGTTCATCGAACACCACGTGCTGCGCATGGATCCATCCCGCGCGCCGCCCTCGGTGCTGCGCAACGACGGGCTCGACTACGTGCCGACCGACAAGTGGGTGGTGTTCGGCCACCATTTCGCCGCGATTGCCGGCGCCGGTCCGCTGGTCGGCCCGGTGCTGGCGGCGCAGATGGGCTACCTGCCCGGCACCTTGTGGATCCTGTTCGGCGTGGTCTTCGCCGGCGCGGTGCAGGATTTCATGATCCTCGGCCTGTCGCTGCGCCGCGACGCCCGCTCGCTCGGCCACATGCTGCGCGAAGAGCTGGGACCGGTGCCCGGCATCGTGGCGATGTTCGGCGTGCTGGTGCTGATGATGATCGTGCTGGCGGTGCTGGCGCTGGTGGTGGTCAAGGCGCTCACGCACAGCCCGTGGGGCACCTTCACCGTGGCCTGCACCATCCCGATCGCGTTCCTGATGGGCGGCTACATGCGCTGGTTCCGGCCGGGGCGGATTCTGGAAGTCTCGCTGATCGGCCTGGTGCTGCTGCTGGCGTCGATCGCGTTCGGCAAGAACGTGGCCGATTCGGCCATGCTGGCGCCGCTGTTCGACTTCGACGCGAAGGCGCTGGCGTGGCTGCTGATCGGCTACGGCTTCTGCGCCTCGGTGCTGCCGGTGTGGCTGCTGCTGGCGCCGCGCGATTACCTGTCCACGTTCCTGAAGATCGGCACCATCGCTTTGCTGGCGCTGGCGATCTTCCTGTCCGCGCCGATGCTGCAGATGCCGGCGGTGACGAAGTTCATCGACGGCAGCGGACCGGTGTTCCAGGGTGCCCTGCTCCCGTTCCTGTTCATCACCATCGCCTGCGGTGCGGTGTCCGGCTGGCATTCGATCATCGCCTCCGGTACCACGCCGAAGCTGCTGGCCAACGAGGGTCAGGCGCGTCTGGTCGGCTACGGCGGCATGCTGATGGAGGCGTTCGTGGCGATCATGGCGCTGATCGCCGCCGCCTCGCTGCACCCCGGCGTGTACTTCGCGATGAACGCGCCCAGCGCGATCATCGGCGATACCGTCCAGCAGGCCGCCACCACGATCAGCCAGTGGGGCTTCGTGGTGACGCCGGATGAACTGATCCAGACGGCGAAGAACATCGGCGAAAGCAGCATCCTCAGCCGCGCCGGCGGCGCACCGACGCTGGCCGTGGGCATGGCGCAGCTGCTGCACAACATCATCCCCGGCGGCGGCATGATGGCGTTCTGGTACCACTACGCGATCCTGTTCGAAGCGCTGTTCATCCTTACCACCGTCGACGCCGGCACCCGCGTCGGCCGCTTCATGATCCAGGAGATCGCCGGCCTGATCCACAAGCCGCTGCAGGAAACCACCTCGTGGACCGGCAACCTGCTGGCCACCGCGATCTGCGTGGCGCTATGGGGCTACTTCCTCTACCAGGGCGCGGTCGATCCGCTCGGCGGCATCAACACGCTGTGGCCACTGTTCGGCATCGCCAACCAGATGCTCGCCGCGATCGCGCTGATGCTGGCCACGGTGGTGGTGGTGAAACTCAAGCGTCAGCGCTACGTGCTGGTGCCGGGCATCCCGGCGCTGTGGCTGATCATCTGCACGCTCACCGCCGGCTGGCAGAAGCTCAGCGGCCCGATCAGCTTCACCGCCGCCGCCAACAAATATTCGGCCGCGATGCAGCAGGGCCAGTTGCTGGCGCCGGCCAAGACGGCATCGGAGATGCAGCGCATCGTCACCAACAACTACGTCGACATGGCACTCACCGGCCTGTTCATGCTGCTGATCGTGGCGATGGTGCTGTTCTGCCTGCGCGCCCTGATCAAGGCCTGGCAGACCAACCATCCGACCGCACACGAAGAACCGTACGTGGCGCTGAGCAGCGTCGCCAGTTGAGGAGGAAGCCGCGATGACCACGACCTTCCAGTCCGTACGCAAGTGGGCGGTGCAAACCGCCCGCCTCTGCTGCGGCATCCCCGACTACGACGTCTACCTGAAACACCTGCGCGAGCACCATCCCGAACGGAAGGTGCCCAGCTACGAGGAGTTCTTCCGTGAAAGGCAAGAGGCTCGTTACAAGGGCGGTGGAGGGCGGTGTTGTTGATGAGCGATACGGGCCATCTTCAACCCGAGGCGGCTGCTGCAGTATCTGAACCTGAGCCCGTTCAGCCGATCAGGCTCAGCCGCGGAATGCTCGCACCACATCTACCGTCGCGGCCCGATGATTGCCGCGCAGGTCGTGACCGGCAGAGGTCGCCACCCATTTCTGCCGTTCGATGCGACTCTTTCCTCGACGTCTACCCCAGCTTGTCCACTACAGAAGGGAAGACTGCCTCGTAGGCTTCGCCGTGGGTCATCGGTACGCCGGAGTTGCGTCCGCCTTGCACGCCACGCTGCAAAGCGACCCGGGTGTAGTAGTCCCACAGGTGTTCCTGGCCGTCCATGCATTCGATCGCGGCGCGCTTGCGATCCCACACCTCGGTGATATCGAGGATTGTGTCGGGCTTCCAGCCACATTGCTCAGGCTGATGGGGCTCAAACAGGTAGACCGGCGGGGCACCAATCACCGGTATGTCCGGCTTGTGCCCGCGCGCCTGGGCGACGATGCGCGCTTCCTGCGCAAAGGCGCTGACGTTGGCATGGTCGGCGTTGTAAGGATCGGCGCGAGAATGTGTCATCACCCAGCTCGGCCGTATCGCGCGGTACAGGTCGGCCAGCGCAAACAATCCCTCCTGATCGAGCTTGATCGGGTAGTCGCCAAAGTCCCAGAACTGGATATCGGCGACTCCGAGCTTTCCGGCCGCGCGCTCGGCTTCGCCACGACGGGTCTGTTTGACCTTGTCTGGTGTCATGCCTTTCTGCAGCCAGAGTCTGGCTGATTCGCCGCGTTCGCCAAAGGAGAGGCACACCACCGTCACCGACCATCCGGCGGCGGCATGCAGGGCGATGGCCCCGCCGGCACGCCACACGAAGTCGGCGGAGTGGGCACTGACTACCAGTGCGGACTTGTCGGTCATGTTCTGTTCCTCGAGTGGGGGGAGGCTAGTCGCCTCTGGGGGCGCTCATGAAGCCGAGCGCACTGCCCAGGTTCACCTTCAAGTTCAAGCCGAACGCGAACAGGTTTTTCGGTAGCACGGGCGTCTTGGGAATGCCCGAATTGTCCGGGTGGATGATGTACTGCACGTTCGGCATCAGCTCGA
>DAIMGD010000028.1:0-15540 GCA_036724165.1 Rhodanobacter sp. | reverse complement strand
CTACACCGGGCCGGAAGACCAGGCCTACGTGCCGATCGACAAGCGCTGAGCAATCTGGGCAGTTTCGCAAAAGGGAGCCGCAAGGCTCCCTTTTGCGTTGCAGGAAACGGCGATCCCTGGACAGTGGCGTGGATCAGCCCGAAAAAATCCCGGTGGATGCGCTCGGGACCATCAGACAGCCGGGTTGCTGTATCACTTCCGTTACATGGTGTAACCAGGCTTTGTCGAATCGACGCGGCCCCCTGATACCGCTATGCCATGCGGGTTCGCGGGCTACGTCCGAAACCGGACCTGTAACGGGAATGAATCAGTCGCCGCTTTCGGTCGTCCGATGGTCGCACGTCCAAAGGATTGATTTCCAAATAAATTAGAGCCATTTTCGCGTGGCTTTCCGAGGTGGCGCGCATGTTGCATCTTCGACTTGCTTCAAGCGGAGCAAGCAAGCAAGACACAGGGGTTAACGGATCGATCCAGGAGAACAATCATGCGTAAGACTCTTCTTTTATCAGCAATATGCCTTGGTTTGGGACTTGCCCTTCCTGCCATGGCTGACGATACCCAGACTGGTGGGGCCGGGCCCAGCGCGCAGAGGCACTCCATTGCGGTGCAGACCAGCGATAGTTCCACACATTCCAACACGGACAGCGGCCGTGGCGATGCCTATGCCAATGGTCTGGGCAGTGCTGCAGCGAACAATGGCGGAACGGCCACCTCGTCGGTAGCCAGCTCATTCAACAGCAGCAAGGCGGTGGCTGTAAGCCGGCTTGATGGCTCAGTGAGCCACATCAGAGTATCGGGCATCGGCAATGTCGCCGCCAACTTCGGCAATGCCAATGGCGGCAAGGGTGGTGATGGCGGTGCTGGCCTGGGCGGCATAGCCGTCGGTGGCCGTGGCGGATCCGGCGGTGACGGCGGCAATGCGCATTCGCGCAGCGGACGTGTCGGTGCCGGCATTGGCGTCAGCGGTGACGCCGGCGCTCTCAGTGCAGGACTCGGCGGCAACAGCAACGGCGATACCGGCGATGCGCGTTCACGTTCACGCGGCTCCAGCACCAGTACCGCGACCAGCGGCGCTGGCACCTGGGCCGGTGGTGCCGGGACCGGTGGCGCGTCCACCGCAAGCAGTGGCGCAGGTTCGGGTACGGGCGGCACCAGTGGTGCGGCCGACAGCACCGGTGGCGCAGGCGGCATGGGCGGCAGCGGTGGCGCCGGCACGGGTGGCGCAGGAACCGGCGGTGCTGGCGCAAGCGGCGGTGCTGGTGGATCGAACACGGCGGATGCCGGCACGTTCGACATGTCCAACGACATGACAGGTGCTGCTGCCGCTGCGGCGGGTGTCACGGTCATGGCGCAGAACAGTGGCGTTGGCTCGCTGATCCAGCAAAGCGTGAATGTCCAGGCCAATCTGAACGTTGGCCCATAAGTAAAAAAACTCACACTGTGGAGCGCCTGGCGCTCCACAGTCTTTTCTGGTGCTGCCGCGCCTGTTATGCCCAGCGCGTTGTCTGATCGACCCACGCTGGAGTTTGCTGCACGGCCGTTGTGGGAGATAGAACCATGCGAACAGTCAGCCTCTTGTCCTGGCTCGCCCTGCCGCTGCTAATCACGGCAGCTGGGAATGTGGCCGCCGTGGAATCGGCCGCAGCTTCCGCGCCAGCATCGGTCGTGACGCCATCGCCACCGCCCGGGCACGCAGCGATGGCGGCTCCGCTGAAATCAGCGAAGCCAGGCTACATCCAGGGGATGGGCCAGAGCGTGGATGCGGTGGCTTTGGCAAAACTCAGCGGCGGCACCGACGTCGTTGACAAGATGACGCTCAACGGTTCGGTGACCAACAATACGTCCGATCACGTGGTGACCGGCTACAACGAGATCAGCGCCGGTTCGTTCAATGGCGCCGCGGGTGTGCCGATGGTGATCCAGAACACGGGCAACAGTGTGCTGATCCAGAACGCCACCATCATCAACGTGCAGTTTCAGCCATGACTCGTCGGCTGCCCCGGTACTGGCTGTCGCTGGCTCTCATCGCCGCCGGCCTTCCGGCAGGGCGGCTGGCCGCCGCGCCTGTCGTGTTGCAGGGTGTCCAGGGCGGTAGCTACAACTTGCACATGACGAGTCTGAAAGAGGCCCGCTTCAGAAACACGATCCGTCAGAAATACGATTTCAGCTGCGGTTCGGCCGCCGTCGCGACCTTGCTGACCTATCAGTACGGTTATCCGGTGAACGAGCAGGTCGCGTTCGAGCAGATGTATGCGCATGGCAATCAGCGGAAGATCAACCGGGAAGGTTTCTCGCTGCTCGATATAAAACGTTTTCTTGAATCCAATGGCTTCGAGGCCGATGGATTCCAGGTGCCGCTGGAAAAGCTTCGTCAGGAAAATATCCCGGCGATCGTGCTGATCGACGAGAAGGGGTATCACCATTTCGTGGTGATCAAGGGGTTGCGCGACGGTCGCGTGCTGATCGGCGACCCCGCGCGCGGTACGCGTTCGATACCGATCGCGCAATTCGACGCGGCATGGAAGAACCAGTTGGTATTCGTGATTCACAACCGGCGCTCACTGGCTGTCTTCAACAGCCGGGACGACTGGCGCGCTGCGCCGGTGGCGCCTCTCGGTCTGGCCATCGACCGTACCGGCCTGGGAAATATCACGATGCCCAAGCGCGGCCCGGGGGATATCTGAGTGTCGCCATGACAAATGCATCCATCAGGTTCTCATGCTGCTGTGCGCTGGCGGGTTTATCTATCGCCTCGACCGGTATGGCGTGTGCGCAGGATCCGGCGCTCCCGCCATTGTCTTCGGTGGCTCCGGCAGGCACCGGGCCCGGTGTGTCGGTATCGCCGTCGGCCACTCGCAAGACACAAGTCGCGACATGGACGGCGGTGAGCGACAGCCGCCTGGATGCCACCCGCGGAGGCTTCGATGTCGGCAACGGGCTGCTGGCGTCCTTCGGCTTCGAGCGCGTGGTCTATATCAATGGCAACCTGGTCTCCAGCGCCAGTGTCCACGTGCCCGACATTGCCCGGATGACCCCGGAGCAGGCCAGTGCGCTGTCGGCGGTGACCGGCACGCTCAATGTCATCCAGAACGGCCCTGGCAATACATTCGATCCGACCACGCTCAATCATGTGATGGGCGCGACGGTGATTCAGAACAGTCTCGACAACCAGAACATCCAGAGCGTGACCACGCTCGATGTTGCAGTAAACAGTCTCAACACATTTCGCAGCCTCAATCTGCAAGACACGCTGCAGGCTGCCTTGATCGGTTCACTGGGGCACTAGAAGTTCGTATTCGAAGCCGGGGCGCGAAAACGCAGTTGTCATGCGAGCCGGCGAGGCCGGCCATGTGCCACGCCGTTTGAACGATGTTCAATTCACGGGGAAACGTGATGGCCCGGAAATCATGGCAAAGCAGATGTGCAGCCGGCTGTGCTGGCCTGGTGTTGTTCGGTGGAGTGGCCAGCGCACAGGACGCGCCACCAGCCAATCCGGCACCGGGAAATTCGAATGAGCTGTCGGCGTCGATCCGGAAAAGCATGGTTGAGCAGGATGCGCGCATCAATGCGCTGCGCGCCCAGATCGATGCCCAGAGCCAGCAGATCGAGGCGATGAAACATACGCTTGCGGCGCAGGTGGCGGACTATCACGCGCTACGTCATGCGGTAGGCCTCGATACGCTTGATCGACAGCGCGCCGGCAACGTGAGGGCAGGCGGTTCGATGGCCACGGCGCTGCCGATGCCGGCTGATGATGCTGCTCCGCCAGCAGATTCCGCGTCGAACCAGCCAGTCGGGCAGGCGCCCGAGCGCGACTCGGGGCCACCGGCCGTCGCGCCGATCTTCAATCAACCCGGCATCCTGACGCCGTACCACAAGCTGATCGTTGAGCCTTCCTACCAGTTCGGCTATTCCTCGGTCGATCGCATCGACCTGATCGGCTATACCGTGATCCCGGCGATCCTGATCGGCCTGATCGATGCGCGCCAGGTCAAGATCACCACGCAGACCGCCGCCATGGCCTTGCGCTACGGATTGACCAACCGGCTGGAACTGGAAGTCCGCGTACCGTATGTCTATGCACATACCGACACGATCAGTCGCGAGATTTTCACCGGCGCTGCCCAGGACAATGTATTCACCACCAGTGGCCATGGCATCGGCGATGTCGAGGCCACCGCGCGCTACCAGATCAACGATGGCGGCGCCGATCGCCCGTATTACGTAGGCTGGCTGCGTTTCAAGTCACGTACCGGTACGGATCCGTTTGAAGTGACTACCGACTGCGTGCAGCGATGCGTGCAGAATGCGACGGGCACAGGCTTGCCACTGCAGCAGCCCACCGGTTCAGGGTTCTATTCCCTGCAACCCGGGGTGACCTGGTTGTACCCGTCCGATCCGGTCGTCTTCTTCGGAAATGTGAGCTACCTGCACAATTTCGCGCGGTACGGGGTCAGTCGCACGGTGCTGCTGGGTGGCAAGGAGCCCTTGGGCAAAGTCGCGATCGGCGACATCGTCGATGCCAGTGTCGGCATGGGACTGGCGCTGAACGAAAAGGCATCCATCAGTATCGGCTATGACCAGAGCTTCGTCGGCCTCACCAAGCAGAACAACCATACCGTGGCCGGCTCGGCCAAGACGGTGCTCGGCACATTGCTGCTGGGTGGCTCATATCGGCTCAATGACAAACGTACCTTGAACTTCACGCTTGGCGTCGGGGTGACGCGAGATACGCCAGATGCCACCGTAACGGTCAGGTTGCCGACGATGTACTAGGGACGCCTCTGTCATCCATCTGGCGCGACTCGGATTCCGCGGCGTGCATGACTGCCTAGGCGTGCGCATCTGCTGGACGAAACGATTGAAGTGATCGGCGCATCGCCACTCAAGCGCATGCACGACGCGCGCCTGATGCGTGACTCAGCTGGCCGGAGGCTGAAGCCTGCGCCGCCGATTCATCAGCCAGCCACCACCGCAAATGCCGGCCACCAGCACGATATGCAGCGCATAGATCATGCCGGTGTGCGCATCGAACCAGCCAGTCAGCCAGTGATCGTGCGCGATCATCCGGCCGGCAGTGAACGCAATCGCGCCTGCGCCGATGTACATGATGATCGGGAAGCGGCTCATCAGTTTCAGGATCACCGTCGAGCCCCACACCACCAGCGGCACGCTGACCAGCAGGCCGATGATGACCAGCACAAGCTGTCCTTTCGATGCGCCGGCAATCGCCAGCACGTTGTCCATGCCCATCAGTGCATCGGCGACGATGATCGTGCGCAGCGCACTCCAGAAGGTATCGGCGGCGCTGATGTCCGGATCGGCCTCATCGTCACGCAGCAGCTTCCACGCAATCGGCAGCAGCACCAGGCCGCCGGCCAGCATCAGCCCCGGCAGCCTGAGCAGGTAGAGCACCACGGCGATGAGTGAAAAACGAACAGCGATCGCGCCAAACGTGCCCCAGAACACCGCCTTTTTCTGCAGCACCTCGGGCAGGCGGCTGGCGGCCATCGCAATCACGATGGCATTGTCGCCGGCCAGCACCAGATCGAGCAGGATGATGGCCAGCAGGCCGGAGAGAAAATCGGAGCCGATCAGTTCCATGGCGGGTTTCCATGCGCGTCGGACAATGCAGTGGATACGAGCGCGCGCGGCCCGTAGCCACCACAAAAGTCTCGTCCGCAGATGACTGCCGCGATGACCGGAGCGAAGCGTCGCTCGTGTTGACGATCACCGCACCGGCACGAATGAACTGTGCCAGGAACTACTCCCCTTTGGGTGTGTGGATGGATTGTCAGTGCCTGTGCGATCGCGGTCAAGCAGCGCAGGGCTGCTGTGGATCGACGTGGTCGGCTAAAATGTCCGTTTTCCCAGTTGCGAGATCCGCCATGAGTGCGCACGACATCCGTTCCGCCGTCCGTCCCGATCCCGACCAGCCGCTGGTCGACATCGCCGACTACGTGATCGATTACCGGATCGATTCGAAGGAAGCCTACGACACCGCGCGCTACATGCTGCTGGACTCGCTGGGTACTGCGATGCTGGCGATGAAGTTTCCCGAATGCGTGAAACACCTTGGCCCCCTGGTTCCGGGGGCGACCTTGCCAGGCGGGGCGCGCGTGCCCGGCACCAGCCATGAGCTCGATCCGGTGCAGGCCGCGTTCGCGATCGGTACGCAGATCCGCTGGCTCGACTTCAACGACACCTGGCTGGCCGCCGAGTGGGGTCATCCGTCGGACAATCTCGGCGCGATCCTCGCCGTGGCCGACTACCTCAGCCGCAAGGCCGAGCGCGAGGGTGGGGAACCGCTGACCGTGCGCGACGTGCTTGGCTACGCAATCAAGGCGCATGAGATCCAGGGTTGTTATGCGCTGCTGAACAGCTTCAACCGGGTTGGCCAGGATCATGTGATTCTGGTGCGGCTTGCTTCCACCGCCGTGGCCACCGCGATGCTTGGCGGCAACAAGGAACAGATCACCACCGCGGTGTCGCACAGCTGGATCGACAACGGCGCGCTACGCACCTACCGCCACGCGCCGAACACTGGCCCGCGCAAGAGCTGGGCGGCTGGCGATGCCTGCCGCCGCGCGGTGACCCATGCGATCAACGCGGTGTATCGCGGCGTGGCTGGCTATCCGTCGGCACTGAGCGCCAAGACCTGGGGCTTCTATGACGTCGCCTTCAAGGGCAGGGCGTTCGAGTTCGAGCGCCCGTTCGGCAGCTACGTGATGGAGAACGTGCTGTTCAAGATCAGCTTTCCGGCCGAATTTCATGCGCAGACGGCCGTGGAATGCGCCATGCAGTTGCGCGGTGAGGTTGCCGACAAGCTTGATCAGATCGAGAAAATCGTCATCGAGACGCAGGAAGCCGGCTGCCGCATCATCGACAAGACCGGCCCGCTGGCGAACTACGCTGACCGCGACCACTGCATCCAGTACATGGTCGCTGTGCCGTTGATCTTCGGGCGCCTCACCGCGGATGACTACAACGACGATGTGGCAGCCGATCCGCGCATCGACATGCTGCGTGACAAAATGTCAGTCAGCGAGAACCCCCAGTTCACCAAGGATTATTTCGATCCTGCCAAGCGTTACATCGGCAACTCGCTGCAAGTATTTTTCAAGGATGGCAGCAGCACGGAGAAGGTTTCGATCGATTTTCCGATCGGTCATCGCAAGCGCCGGGCCGAGGGCATTCCGGTGTTGCTGAAGAAGTTCGAGGCCGCGATGCGCGGACATCTGCCTGCGCACCGGGTCAAGTCCATCATGGACGCGACGAAGGACCCTTCGCGGTTCGATGCGATGCCGTTGCAGCAATTCCTGGCGTTCTTCACATTGTAAAGACGATGTGAGTGGAATATTAAGACCGGGCGAACGACGCAGTGATTGCGGCATTCCTCAAAGCTGTTTTCCATCGGCCTTGAACAAAGTGGCAAACGTTAATTTTTATATCGTCGCAAACGAAATTGTTGCTCGAGTTGATGTCCGATAGACAGTAGAGCTTTCCTGAACGGAATATCACCAAGATTTAGTTGTCTAGACGTTAACGTGTCAACACTTAACGATTTTGCTACACTCCCCGCTGCTTGTCGCAGTAACGCCAAGCAGGGGCTACATTAAGCTCTGAATGACGTAGTTCAGTTCTGACGCGCGATTTCCGGTTGGGGTTGAACGGACGCGAAAACCTAAAAAAATGAGGAGACACCTGATGAAACGTAAGGGCTTGTATTTTCTGATCGCGCTCGCCCTGGGCGGCGTAGGTGCCGTTCATGCGCAGGACACGACTGCTCCGGCTACGGCTGATACCACGACTACGACTACAACGACCACCAACATTTCGAGCTACGACGGTCGCTGGTACATTGCGCCGACCGTGGGTGGCTATTACAACGATTCCGATCGCAATACCAACAGCCGTCAGTTTTATTATGGTCTGGGTTTCGGTCGTTTCTTCTCCCCGAACATGTCAATCGACGCGTTCATTGACCGCACCAAGCGCAAGATCGACAACGGTCCGGCAGCTGGTGGCGGCCAGGGTTCCGATTCCTGGGCCAACAACAGCATCGGTGCAGCAGCACGCTTTTACTACGGCGACTGGAACGCTTGGCGTCCGTACCTGCTCGCTGGCGTGATGGGCAGCCATCACCAGACTCCTTTCGTCAGTGGCTGGTCGCCGGCAGCTGAGCTGGGTGTTGGCGTATCGAAGACCGTTACCGACAGCACGGACATTCGTCTGGAAGCCGGTTACCGTTATGACTGGGACAACAAGACCCAGCCGTCCAAGAGCGGTTACGGCGACACGTTCCTGGGCTTCAGCGTGGTTTCGCGCTTCGGCGCAGCGGCAGTTGCTGCAACTGAAGTCACGCAGACGGCCGCTACGACCGATTGCTCGACGATGGACGACGACCATGACGGCGTCAACAACTGCGACGACAAGTGCCCGAATACGGCAGCCGGCACGATCGTCGGTCCGGACGGTTGCCCGCAGAAGGTCGTCATCGACCTGCGCGGCGTGAACTTCAAGTTCGATCGCCCGAAGAAGGGTGAGACGGACATCTCCAAGTCGCTGGCTCTGCCGACCGCCGATTCGATCTCGGTTCTGAACCAGGCCGTCGACACCCTGCAGCGCTATCCGCAGGTTCACGTGACGGTTGCCGGTTACACCGACTCGAAGGGTACGGATGCGTACAATCAGAGCCTGTCGGAGCGTCGTGCGAAGATTGTGTACGACTACCTGACCGCTCATGGCATTGATGCCAGCCGTCTGGAAGGCCCGATTGGTCACGGCGAAACCAACCCGATCGGCGACAACGCCACCGATTCTGGTCGCGCTCAGAACCGTCGCACGGAGTTGCAGGTTCAGCAGTAATCGAACCTGAGTAGCAACAAGCTATGAAGAAACCCGGCTTCGGCCGGGTTTCTTTTTTTGTGGAATCATTGGCATCCATTTGCGCGGCTGTTGCGTGGAGTCGACACATACGCCGTGTGCGCTATCGGATGAGCCGCCAGCCTGTCGTCCTGTGACACATACCTATACGCTAGCGGAATGCCACGCCCGCCCATTCGTTCCGCTCGAACTTCCTCACTCGCTCAATCGCCGCGACATGGTCTGGCGCGTGTGTTGTCCAAGCTGGGTATCTGTTCGCGTAGCCAGGCAGAGCAGTGGATTCGCGATGGCCGGGTAAGTCTGGACGGTCGTATCGTGCGCGATCCTCACTACCCGACCCTGATCGATCGGCATGTCGTTGCGATCGATGGTCATGCGGCGAAGTCTGTCGAGCGTATCTACGTGGTGTTCAACAAGCCGCGCGGGATCGTTGTGAGTACCGCCGATGAGCAGGGGCGCGACACGGTTTACACCGCGCTTGCTGCCGCTGGGCTACCTTGGCTGGGGCCGGTCGGGCGACTGGATAAAGCCAGTGAGGGATTGCTTTTGCTCAGCAACGACACGGTCTGGGCGGCTGGCATTACCGAACCGGCCACGCATCTTGAAAAAACCTATCACGTGCAGGTAGCAGGGCAGCCGTCAACCGCTGACCTGGCGGCGATGCAAGCCGGAATCGTCGATGCTGGCGAGCTGCTGAAAGCCACGCGGGTGGCGCTGCTGCGTGCTGGCGAAAAGAATGCATGGCTTGAGGTGGTGCTGGACGAAGGTCGCAATCGACACATCCGGCGCCTGCTGGCCGCGTTGGGTTTCGACGTGCTGCGATTGATCAGGGTGGCGATCGGACCGCTCGAACTCGGCGATCTGGCGAAAGGCCAGTGGCGCCACTTGAACGCGGATGAGGTTCGGGCGCTCGATTTCCGCCGGTAGGAGCACGGCTTGTGGCATGGGTCTGGATGGGACGGAAACGACCCCAGTCGCGACGACCACAGCGGTGGCCACGATTGAAATCGCTCCCGATATTTCCGGTGTCAGGCGCCGATCACACCCAACTGCTTTCCTACCTTGGTGAACGCGGCGATCGCGTGATCCAGGTGCGCGCGCGTATGCGCCGCGCTCATCTGCGTGCGGATGCGCGCCTGTCCCTGCGGAACCACTGGGAAGAAGAAACCCGTGACGTAGATGCCTTCATCGAGCAAGCCAGCAGCCATTGCCTGTGCCTTCTTGGCGTCGTAGATCATCACCGGCACGATTGGATGCACGCCCGGCTTGATGTCGAAACCGGCGCTCGTCATCTGTTCGCGGAAGTAGCGGGTGTTTTCATTGAGCACGTTACGCAGGTCACCTGCGCTGTCGAGCATGTCGAACACCTTGATCGCCGCTGCCACCACATGCGGCGGCAGCGAGTTGGAGAACAGGTACGGACGCGAGCGCTGGCGCAGCATCTCGATCACTTCCCTGGGACCGGTAGTGAAACCGCCCAGTGCGCCACCGAGTGCCTTGCCCAGCGTGCCGGTAAAGATGTCGATCTTGTCCATCACGCCATGCACCTCGGCCGAACCGCGGCCGGTAGCCCCGACGAACCCGGTGCAATGGCATTCATCGATATGCACCAGTGCGTTGTATTTCCGCGCCAGCGCCGTGATCTGATCCAGCGGTGCGATGAAGCCGTCCATCGAGAACGTGCCGTCCGAGGTGATCAGCTTGGTGCGCGCACCCGCCGCGTCGGCAGCCTTGAGTTGGGTTTCCAGGTCGGCCATGTCGCTGTTCGCGTAGCGGAAGCGCCTGGCCTTGCACAGGCGGATGCCGTCGATGATCGAGGCGTGGTTCAGGGCGTCGGAAATGACGGCGTCTTCCTCGCCCAGCAATGGCTCGAACAGGCCGCCGTTCGCATCGAAACAGGCGGCGTAGAGGATGCTGTCCTCGGTGCCGAAGAACTCGGCAATCCTTGCCTCCAGCTGCTTGTGCAGGTCCTGCGTGCCACAGATGAAGCGCACCGAGGCCATGCCGAAGCCGTGGGTGTCGAGCGCATCCTTCGCAGCCCGGATCACCTCGGGGTTGTCGGCCAGGCCGAGGTAATTGTTGGCGCAGAAGTTCAGCACCTTGCGACCGCCTTCCAGCTCGATCTCGGCGGACTGCGGCGAGGTGATGATGCGCTCGGCCTTGAACAGGCCCTGTTCGCGGATGGACTGCAGTTCTCTCTGGTAGCGCGCCTGACCGGGATAGCTCATGGGGACTCCGGGGGATGGAAAAGGTCCATTGTGAGCCTTCGGCGTGGATCCGAAAACCTCGGGCCGGTGGAATCCCGTCCGCAACGTTCGAAACAAGCCTCAGTGCAGGCCGAAATCCACCCGGGTGGTCAGGCCTTTGTCGTCGATGCCCTTGGCGTCGAGCTTGGGCGCAAGGACGAACAACCGCTTGTCGTCGACCTTGCCGCGCAGCCATGCGCGCACGGCATCCGCACGACGTTCGGCGAGGTGGCGCATCGCATCCTGATCGACCGGCACGTTCGCCTCCAGCATCTTTTTCATCTCGGCTGGCGGTTCGGATTTATGCAGGCCGATCAGGTCGCGCGGCTTCTTGAACTTGGCGTGCTTATAGGCGCGCGTGAGGTACTTGTTGTAGTCGTCCTGGCTCAGTGCGACCTCCGTGGTCGGAGCCTTTGCGTCGTCGGCGTGATCGCTTTCGTCGTTGCGCTGCTCGTTGCGGACCAGCTGGTCGACGGTGACCGTGCGCAGGCCACTCTCGTCCTTCGCCGGATCGGTGCGGCCGATGACGTCCAGATTGAGTGACGGGCGATCGGCAAGCGCCTCCACGAGCAGGCCGAGCCGCTTCTGCGCCTCGGTATTCAACGCACTGCTGCCAGGAGCGAATTCGACATAGCCCAGATCCTGGTTGCCGCCGCCGCTGAAGGCCGAGCCGAGCAGCCGGAATGGTGCAGTGACCGCCTTGCCGATCAGGTTCACCAAGGCATGCCAGATCAGTCCGCCCATGCTGAACTTGGGATCGTCCAGCGACCCGGACACCGGCAGGTGCACGTCGATGCGTCCCTGCGAATCCTTCAGCAGCGCCACCGCCAGTTTCACCGGAAGATGGCTGACGCCCGGGCTGTTCACCTTGTCGCCGAAGGTCAGCTGATCGATGAAGATGTGGTTGTCTGCAGTGAGCTTGCCCTGATCCAGCTGGTAGTGGACATCGGCAGTGAGCCGGCCCTTGATGATCGGATAGCCGGTGTATTTGCTGGAGTAGGTGCTCAGATGGGTAAGCTCGATGCCCTCGGCCTTGCCGGTGATGTCGAGGAACGCCACCGGTGCGAGCGGGTTGATCGTGCCTTCGATATCGACCGGCGAATTGTCGTCGAGTTGTCCTTGCAGGCTGAGATCGGCTGGTGGTCCGCCTTCGGTGCCGAAGCCGCCGACCTTGCCGGTGAGCTGGGTGATATTGGCGGTGTAGTTCGGCTTGATGAAGTTGTCGGTGTAGTTGAGCTGGCTGTTCGCGACGGTGATCGCGCCGATATGCACCTGCGCCGCCGGCCCCTTCGGTGTGGTCGATGCGATGGCCGCGCTGCTGGCTGCCGTGGCTGGTGCAGTCTCGGCGCGGGTTACCGAGACCGGCGCTGAGGCTGCCGGGTTGGTGACCACGTCCTGGGTGTTCAGCCGTCCATTGCTGTTGATGATCAGTCGCGCGTAGAACTGGTCCAGCGCCAGCGCGCCGATCGACACCTTGGGTACAGCCTCGCCGATATGCAGGTTGAGCCCACTGGCTGTGAGCGAATTCCAGCGCAGGAAATCATCACCACTGAGCTTGTCCTGTACGCGCACGCGCCCCAGCGTGACCCGGCCGCGGTAGTCCATGCGCGGCGACTGCTTGCCATGCTCGACGTAATGCAGGCGTCCATCGCTGCTCAGCAAAGCACTGCTTATGAGCACGTTCAGCGGTACGTCAACGTAATTTTCCAAGGGGGCCAGATCGAGCCGGGTGGTCCTGATTTGCAGTTGCGCATCCAGCGGCTGCGGTTTCACCGTGCCGCTGATGTGATAACTGCCGTTCTTGCCAAGGGTTCCGCTGCTGTCGAGTTTCAATGTCTGCCGCATGTCGTCGGACAGTCCATCTGCCTTCGCGGTGACCTTGCTGAACTTCAATGTGCGCGGTTTGCCCGGTGTCTTGTGATCGGTGAGCGTCACGGCACCATCGTCGAGGTCGAAGTGATCGATGTGCCAATGCCAGGCCGTGGTCGGTGCGGACGCTTTCGACGAACGACGGCTGCCGCGGGCAACCGGCGCCGGAGCCGCCAGCTCGGCGAGATCCAGATTCCCATTCGCCAGCCGTTGGGCATCGACGCTCAGTCCCTGCAGGCTCAGCGTGCCGAGTTGCGCCTGATGCCTGGCAAGATCGAACTGGTTGATCCCGACCTGCAGGCTCTTCCATCGCAGGCCTGAATCCTGGTGACGATGCAGCTTCAGCGTCACATCGGCAAGTGTTACCTGTGCCGATGTCAGCTGGGCGTTGAACAGCGTGCTCCAGTTCGCCTGAAGCTGGCCGGTTGCCCCGAGCTTGCCGGTCAGTTCGGCGGGTAGCGCGGGATCGCCCAGTGCCTGCAATGGCGCCACGTCGACGCCGTCCATGCTCACGTTGCCATGGAAGCGGCTGGCAGCGAGATCGACGTTGCCCTGCGTGCTGAGATTGCCGCCATTGAGCTGCGCCGACAGATCGACCCGGGCTGCCGGTGCCGCGACCGTGGATAGTCCGATGACGCTTCCATGCAGGTTTTCCAGGCTCAACTGCGCCGGCGATTTGCCGCCGTTGTCGACGTAGTCCAGATGTCCGCCGAGCAGTTCGAATCTGGCGATGCTTGCCGCGGTCTTGCTGCCGCCCGATGGCTTGCCGCCGCCGAGCAGCGCATCGAAATTGCTGTGTCCGCCCGCGTTGCTGATGTAATGCAGTTCGGCCCGATCGAGCCGCACCGTGCCCAGCTTGTAGCGCGAGAGCAGCGGTTGCACGTCGACCAGTTCCGCCTGCGCCTGCTGGATGCTGAGCAATGGTGTCGAGTCGCTGGCACGCACCGCAAGCTGGTCGAGTTGCAGTTTGCCGCTGAGGCTCAGCTGCGGTGTTTTCGGATCGGCGATGAAATGCAGGTCCAGCTGGCCGCTCAACTGGCCTTGTGCGATCGATACCGGCAGCATCGTGGGGGCGTAGCCGAGATAGCGCGGCAGATCCAGATGATCGATGTGAAAGCTCATCACCGATTCGCGGGTGCTGGCAAACGGCTTGGTCTGACCGGTCAGGCGCAACGCGCTGCCATCCACGGTCATTGCCAGCAGCGGTTGCACGAATACATCGGTCGCACTGGGCAGGTTGGCAATGAAGGGAATCCCCAGTTCGAGCTGGCCGATCTGGTGATGTGCGTTCTGCACGCGATCGTCGAATGCAATCTCGCCACGATGCACGCTGATGTTGGAGAGCGCGAAGCGGGCGGGTGGCGCGTCGGGTTTCGCCGGAGCACTGGCAAGGCGTTCGACGATGTCGGAGAAGTTGAAGTTCTGCGGCGCATTGCGCGTGATCACGATCTGCGGATGATCGAGTTCGAGCTGGTCCAGGATCGGGGCGCGCCGGAACAGCGAGCTCCATGACGCATTGATGACCAGCCGATCGACATCGACGAAACGATGGCGGCCGTCACGGTCGCCGATGTGCAGATTGTCCAGTGCCAGCCGCAGCGTGAAAGGATTCAGATGTACCTGCTGCACCGTCACCGGCCGCTGCAGCGCGCTGCCGAGACGCGTTTGCAGCTGGCTCTTGATCAGCGACGGAGCAGCCAGAAAGCCGAGCAGGCCGAACACCAGAAGCAGCACGACGCCCACCAGCAGGGTCTTGCGCAATCGATGCGAGCGATAGAGTTTGCCGGCCGGTTCGCGCCATGCGGCGGGATGCGAAATGCGTGGCAGTTTCCATGCGGGCATGAGGCAACGCTCCGTGAGTTCGCGAGTCGCCGCGCGCCGCCGTCATGGCCACGCACCCCATCCCTTCGATACGGCTTCGGCTCGTTGGCCGCAAGTCTACGACGGCAACGCGCGCACTGTCGCGAATCCAGCGCAACTTTCCGGAAGGCCATGACGACGACGCTCCGCCGGAGCGGAGCGTCGTGTTGTAACGGCGGAGCGCAGTGCTGCTCGGCGGAGCGGTGCGCTCAATGCCAGGAACAGACCACCTTGCCGCACTGACCGGCATCCATCAGGTCGAAACCCTTCTGGAAATCGTCGATCGCGATCTGATGCGTCAATACCTTCTGCAGCGGGAAACCGGTCAGCACCATCTGGGTCATCTTGTACCAGGTCTCGTACATGCGCCGGCCGTAGATGCCCTGCAGGGTGAGACCCTTGAAGATCACCTTGTCCCAGTCGATGCCGGCGCCGCGCGGCATGATGCCGAGCATGGCGATCTTGCCGCCGTGGTACATGCAGTCGAGCATGTCGGCGAACGCGCGCGGATTGCCGCTCATCTCCAGGCCGACGTCGAAGCCTTCGATGTGCAGGTCGGCCACGGTTTCCTTCAGCGACTGCTTGGACACGTTGACCACGCGGGTGGCACCCATGTCGGCGGCAAGCTTGAGGCGGTAGTCGTTGACGTCGGTGACCACCACGTTGCGCGCGCCGATGT
>DAIMGD010000027.1:12510-15540 GCA_036724165.1 Rhodanobacter sp. | reverse complement strand
CTGCTGCTGTACTGGGCGGCGCTGTCGCTGGGGCCGATCCTGATCGTCGGCGGCATCGCGGCGACCTCGTACGTCACCGCGCTGCCGTTGCTGCAGGGCGCGGCCGGCCAGATCGACAGCATCGGCCACCCGCTGCTCAGCGTGCTGCCGTTCCTGGTGACGCTGTGCACGCTGTGGCTGATGTATTCGTTCATCCCCAACTGCAAGGTGTCGCGCCGGGATGCCGCGATCGGTGCGCTGATCGGGGCGGTGCTGTTCGAGATCGTGCGCTGGGGCTTCACCCTGTTCGTGCATCGCGCGCAGACCTATCAGCTGATCTATGGCGCCGCGCTGGCGGCGATTCCGATCTTCCTGCTGTGGATCTACCTATCATGGGTGATCGTGATTTTTTCCGCGTCGATCGCCGCGTCGGCGTCCGCGTTCGACTACCGCGAGCCGCGGCATGAGTTGCCAGAGGACGCGAAGTTCCTCGGCCTGCTGCTGGTGCTGCGCCACTTCATCGATGCCCAGCGCACCGGCGGTACGGTGGATCAGGCCAGCCTGGGGCTGATCGAGACCAGCTTCCACGAAAATTCGATCGCCGATTATTTCGACGAACTGGCGCAGGCCGGGCTGATCAAGCGCGGCGAGGCGGGTGCCTGGCTGCTCTGCCGCAGTCTGGACAGCACCGACCTGCTGCGGGTGTATCGCCATTCGCGTTATCGTCTGCCGCTGCAGCCGGTGCAGCGGGCGGCGGAGCTCGGCATCGCATTGCCGTCGGCGTTGCTGGCCCTGCTCGCCGAGCTGGCCGCCACGCTGGAAACACAGCTGAGCACCCGGCTCGACCATCTCTATCCACCACACGCCGATGGCGAACGCCATCAAGGAACTACCGCATGACCCTGCCATCCAGCTTGCTCAAATCAGCGGCACTGGCCGCCACCCTGGCGCTCGCCGTGCCGGTGCATGCGGCGATGCCGCTGCAGCCGACGTTGCACGTCACCACCCTGGACGGCAAGACGTTCGATCTGGCCGCGCAGCGCGGCAAGTGGGTGATCGTCAATTACTGGGCGACCTGGTGCGTGCCGTGCATCAAGGAGATGCCGGACATTTCGCATTTCGTCGCTAGCCACAAGAACGTGACGGCGATCGGGCTGGCGTTCGACGACAGCGACCCGGCCGAGATCAAGGCGTTCCTCGCCAAGCACCCGGTGGTCTATCCGGTCGCCCAGGTCATGCTCGAAAAACCGCTGAAGGATTTCGACGAGCCACGCGGCCTGCCTACCACCTGGCTGATTGCGCCGGACGGCAAGGTGGCCAAACCGTTCGTCGGTCCGGTGACCGAAGCCCTGCTGACGGCGGCGATGGGTGGCAAGTAATGCCGACGGCGCGCTTCCTGGTCAGCGGCAGAGTGCAGGGCGTGTGCTATCGCGCCAGTGCGCGCGAACAGGCGCTGCAGCTGGGGCTGGCCGGGCATGCGAAGAACCGGCTGGACGGTAGCGTCGAGGTAGTCGCCAGCGGACCGGCCGCGGCGCTGGATGCGCTGGAGCGCTGGCTGCGGCAGGGGCCGCCCGTGGCACGGGTCGAGGAGGTGCGTCGCGAGGAGCTGCCCGAGCAGGAACTGCGCGGTTTCCATACCCGCTGAACCTTCAGAACGTGTCGGGCACCCACAGCGCCTTGTCGGTGACGTGTTCGAGCTTCGGCTTGCCCTTGAGCTTGGGCAGCTTCACCGCCGCTTCGGTCTCGTCGTGCCGCGGCACCTGTTCCAGCAGGTGCCGGATCAGGTTGATCCGGCCGCGCTTCTGGTCGTTGAAATCGACCACGAACCACGGCGCCCTGGCGCTGTGCGTGCGTTCGATCATGCTGTCGCGCAGTTTGCCGATCTCGGCGTATTTCTGCCGTGCGGCGACATCCACCGGCGACAGTTTCCAGCGCTTGAGCGGATCGTCGGCGCGCTGGTTGAAGCGCTCCTCCTGCTCGGACTGATCCACCGCCAGCCAGTACTTGAGCAGGATGATGCCATCGTCGGTGAGCAGCTGCTCGAACGCCGGCACGGCATCGAGGAAGGCTTCGTATTGCGCGTCAGTGCAGAAGCCCAGCGCCGGCTCGACCACGGCGCGGTTGTACCAGCTGCGGTCGAACAGCACGAATTCGCCGGCACTGGGCAGATGCTCGACGTAACGCTGGAAATACCACTGGCTGGATTCGCGCTCGCTCGGCTTGGGCAAGGCGGCGATGCGATAGCCGCGGGTATCCAGGCTTTCGGTGATGGCCTTGATCGTGCCGCCCTTGCCGGCCGCATCGCGGCCTTCGAAGATCACCACCAGTCGGCTGCCGCTGCGGCACAGTCCGAGCTGCAGCTGCAGCAATTCAAGCTGCAGGTTGTTCATCGTCTTGCGGTAGTGATGCTTGCTCATGGCGACCCGGGCGCTTGGTGAATGTCGATATCGGCCACCGGCCGGCCGATCCGCCGCCGCGTCGCGATCGCCAGCATCGCGCGCCGGAAATCGGCCGCGTAGCCGGCCATGTCGAACAGGCTGCCGCTGGTGCGCAGCTGCCGCAGATGTTGCCGCAAGAGCTGCAAGGCTTCGTGATGGCCGCCCAGGCTGGCCGCCACGGCGACAAAGGTGGCTTCGTCCGCGGTCACCAGTTCGGACAGGCCGGCATGCAGCAGCAGGCTGGCGGCGACCCGGCCGGCAAAGGTTTCGCCGACGCAGGTCAGCACCGGGCAGCCTGCCCACAGTGCATCGGACGCGGTGGTATGCGCGTTGTAGGGCAGGGTGTCGAGGAACAGGTCGACATGCTGGTAGCGCGACAGATATTCCGCATGCGGCAGCTTGGGCATGAAGATCAACCGCTCCGCGGCGATGCCGGCCAGCACGGCCTGTTCGCGCAGGCGCTGGTCGGCACCCTGCGGACCGCTCAGCAGCCACAGCACGCTGTCCGGGGTTTGCGCCAGGATGCTCATGAAGCGGCCGAATGCCGGCGGATTGATCTTGTAGCTGGCGTTGAAGCAGGCAAACACGGTGCCCTGCGCCGGCAGCGCTCGGT
>DAIMGD010000027.1:0-12500 GCA_036724165.1 Rhodanobacter sp. | reverse complement strand
CGTGCTGGTGCGTGCCGACCTCCTGATCGCGCCGCAGCGGCAG
The DNA here is from genome assembly GCA_036724165.1 of Rhodanobacter sp. Classification (GTDB taxonomy): domain Bacteria; phylum Pseudomonadota; class Gammaproteobacteria; order Xanthomonadales; family Rhodanobacteraceae; genus Rhodanobacter. Next base: position 12,457 of record DAIMGD010000027.1, on the reverse strand, counting down.
GCCGCACTGCTCGCGCGTGGGTGCCGGCGCGATCGCGCGGCTGGTGTCGCTGGGCTGGAAGCAGCGCGGCAGGCGCACCAGTTTTTCGCTGATCGTCGCGCGCAGGTGATCGGGCTGGGCCACCGCATCGGCCAGCATGTAGTCCAGCCACGGCGCACCGGAGCTGCCCGGGTAGCCCAGCCAGTTGACCTGCAACGGCGCCGGGCGCAACGCAAACAGCTTGGTGTTGAAGCCTTCGCAGTAGACACTCAGGTCGATCAGCACCTCGATCCGGTCGGCATGGATGCGCTGCGCCTGGGTGCCGGGGTTCACGTTGTCGATGTCATGCATCGTGCAGACCGCTTCCAGGCGTCGGCGGATCGCGCCGCCGTCACTCGGCGCGGTGGCATACAGATGAATTTCCAGCTCGCTGGAGGCGAGTGCCTCGAGCATCGCCACGATCAGCAAGCCGGTCGGGTGCTCGCCGAAGCCATCGGAAACGAAGCCGATCCGGACCGGCGTGTCGACGGCCGGCATCGGGTGGGTGAAGGCCAGTTGCCGGCGCAAGGGCGCCATCTGCGCATCGATGGCGGTGGCAAAGTTGCTGGCGCAGTGAAGCTGTTCTTCAGCGGTGATGTCCTCGGCCAGAAAGCCGAACGGCGTGATGCCGGGGATGCCCTCGGCCACCGCTTCGCGCAGGCGGGTGCTGAGCAGCCCAAGCTCGCTCCACTGGCAAAGCCGGCGCAGGGTGAAGACGCGCTGGCTCAGCGCGGCACCGTGGGATCCGTTGAGCTGCAGTGCACGCGCATAGGCTTGCTGGGCGTCATCCGGTCGACCCAGCTCATCCAGCATCAGCCCGGCGTGGTAGGCGTGCTCGCTGTCCGTCGGCGCCAGCTGTTCGGCGCGCAAGAAGGCCTGCGCCGCGTCGGCATGCTGGCCGCGCACGCGGTGGGAATGACCCAGCATGGCGTGCGCGCCGGCCATCCACGGGGCGATCTGCAGGGCCTCGCTGGCGTGAATGGCGGCTTGTTCGGGATGGTCGATTTCCAGTTCGGCCGCCGCCAGGTTGAGGCGCAGGCCCGGATGATTGGGCGCGCCATGGGTGGCCATCGAATAGGACGCGCGTGCCTGCAGATAGCGCGCGGCGGCCATCAGTGCATTGCCGAGCGTCAGCAGGATCATCGGGTCGCCGGGCGTCACCCGCAACGCGGCACGCATGCGTTCGATCGCCTCGTCCGCGCGACCGTCGGCAATTTCCATGCTGGCCAGGTTGCACTGCACTTCCCGGCTGCCGGGACTGAGTTGCTCGGCCTGATAAAGCAGGCGCAGGGCATCTTCGCGCCGATCGAGCTGGTGCAGCGTGATGGCGTAGACCCGCAGCAGTTCGGCCGAGTGCTGAAAACGCGGCAGTGCCTGTTCGGCCAGTTGCGCGGCCTCGGCATAGGCGGCGGCTTCGATCAGCTGGGTCAGGCGCGCCAGCAGGGCGTCCAGTTCGGCCGCAGGTTCGGGCAAGTGAGTGGTATTCATCCGACAACGCTAGCGTATGCCCGCAGCCACGCCAAGCGCTGGCTTCACGCGCCGCTCAGTGATTGCAACTGGTCGGCCTGATGCTCGCGGGTGAGCGTATTGATCAGCTCGTCGAGGTCGCCCTGCATGATTTCCGCCAGCCGATACAGATTGAGGCCGACCCGGTGGTCGGTCACCAGGTTGTCCTTGTAGCGATAGGTGCGGATGCGCTGGCTGCGGTCGCCGGTGCCGACCTGCAGCCGGCGCGATTCGGCCTGCGCGGCACTCTGCTTGCTGCGTTCGGCATCCAGCAGGCGCGCCTTCAGCAGGCTCATCGCGCGGGCACGGTTCTTGTGCTGGCTGCGTTCCTCCTGGCACTCGACCACGGTGCCGGTCGGCAGGTGGGTGATGCGGATCGCCGAGTCGGTCTTGTTGACGTGCTGGCCGCCGGCGCCGGACGCACGGAAGGTGTCGGTCTTCAGGTCGGCCGGATTGATCGGGATGTCATCGATCTCGTCGAGTTCCGGCAGCACGGCCACGGTGGCGGTGGAGGTGTGCACGCGGCCCTGCGATTCGGTGACCGGCACGCGCTTCACGCAGTGCGCACCGGATTCGAATTTCAACTGCGAGTAGGCGCCCTTGCCCTCGACGCGGGCGACGACTTCCTTGTAACCGCCGTGCTCGCCGGCGTGCTCGCTGAGTATCTCGACCTGCCAGCGGCGGCTTTCGGCGTAGCGCACGTACATGCGGAACAGGTCGCCGGCAAAGATTGCCGCCTCGTCGCCGCCGCTGCCGGCACGCACTTCCAGATAGAGGTTCGCCTCGTCGCGCGGGTCCTTCGGCAGCAACAGCCGCTGCAGCTCGGCGTCCAGATCGAGCAACCGCTGCTGCAGTCGCTGCACATCGTCGACGGCCATCTCGCGCAGTTCGGGATCGTCCAGCATCGCGCGCGTCCCGGCCAGTTCGCGTTCGGCCTGGTCGTGCTCGCGCAGCGAGTGGGCGACCGGTTCGAGCTGCGCGTATCCCTGCGACAGCGTGCGGAAGCGGCTGTTGTCGGCGAGCACGTCCGGCTGGCTCAGCAGCAGGCCGATTTCCTCGTGGCGCTCGGCCAGTGCTTCGAGCTTGCGGCGGATCGATGGAGTCATGGGGGCAGGGACGATGGGCGAGGGAGGCGTGGCGGGCAGGCGAGCCTGCGCGGCGAATGACAACGGAACAGCGGCAGCCAGCCGCTCTCGCTACGCGTCCCGTTTTGCCTGTTCTTCGTCGAGCCCGTACAGCCGGCCGGCCGCATGGAGCAGGTCGAGATCGCCGCTCAGTGCCGCCTCGCGCAGCCGCGCGCTGGGATGATGCAGCAGCTTGTTGGTCAGCGTATTGGCAAGAAACGCCAGCGCCTCCTCCGGCGTTTTGCCGTGAGCCAGCATCGCGCGGGCCTTGCCCAGCACTTCGTCACGGTAACCCTCGGCATGCTGGCGCATGTCCAGCGCGGGATTCTTCACTGTCAGCGCGCGGCGCCAGGCCATGTACCGATCCACCTGCAAGTCGATGATCGCTTCGGCGTCGTGCGCCGCGGCGGCGCGCGAGCGGCGGTTGTCGTCGATCACCTGATGCAGGTCGTCGATGCCGTAAAGGTAGACATCCGGCAGCTCGCCCACGGCCTCCTCGATGTCGCGCGGCACGGCGATGTCGACCATGAACATCGGCTTGCGTTTGCGCGTGGCCATCGCCTGCTCGACCATTGAGCGGGTCACGATCGGCTGCCGCGCTGCGGTGGAGGAAATCACGATGTCGGCCTCGGCCAGGTGCTGCGGCAGCTCGGCCAGCGAGATCGCATAGCCGCCGTAGCGGCCGGCCAGCTCCTGCGCGCTTTCCAGCGTGCGGTTGGCGACAATCAATCGGCGTGCCTGTTTCTCCGCCAGGTGGCGAGCGGCCAGTTCGATGGTGTCGCCGGCGCCGATCAGCAGCACGCAGGCCTGCTTGATGTCGGCAAAAACCTGCTCGGCCAAGCGCACTGCGGTAAACGCGACGGAAACCGTATGGGCGCCGATGCGGGTATCGGTGCGTACCCGCTTGGCCACCGCGAAGGTGTGCTGCATCAGCCGGTCCAGCGGCGCCTTCAGCGCCTGCGCTACGCGCGCCTGCTGGTAGGCGTCCTTCACCTGGCCGAGGATCTGCGGCTCGCCCAGCACCATCGAGTCCAGCCCGGTGGCGACGCGGAACATGTGGCGCACGGCCTCGTGCTCGTCGTGCCGGTACAGGAACTCATCCAGTTTGCCCGGGGTCAGATGATGATGACGATTCAACCATGCGCGCGGGATGTCCTCGGCCCCGGCCGCCACGCTGACATACAGCTCGGTGCGATTGCAGGTGGACAGGATCATCGCCTCTTCCACACCTGGCTCGCGGGTCAGCGCGAGCAAGGCCTCACCGGCCGCGTCCATGTCGAACGCCACCTGTTCGCGCAGGCTGACCGGCGCGGTGAGGTGATTGAGCCCGAGGGCGATCAGCGGCATGGTGTAGGAAGCATCTCGGCGGCGGAAGTTCGGCGGCGTAGGCTAAGCTTGGTGAAGCAAGCCATGTGATGACGGAATGGCCGAAACAGGCGAGTGATGGGCAAGCAGACGGAGAGTAGTGTGCGGAGCAGGTCGGCCAAGTTCAAGCTACTGCGGCATTTTACGACAGTGACGGCGCTGGCGCTGGTTCTGGGCGCCTGCGCCAGCTCGCCGGCGCAAATTTCGCAACAAAGGGCCGCCGCCGCGCAGCCGCTGGCGCGGCTGGTGGTGGCCACGCCGGATGCCGAGCACGACGTGATGGCGCAGTTGCTGGCCGGCGAGATGGCGCTGGGGCGTACCGACCTGAAGACCGCATCGGCGTTCTATGCTCGGGCGATGGCGCTCAGCCGGGACCCGCAGGTGGCCGAGCGGGCCGCCATGCTGGCGATTGCCGTACACGACGGCGACGCTGCCCAGCGTGCACTCGATCGCTGGCAGGTGCTGGGCGCCAAGCCGGCGGCCATGGCCCAGGCGCGCGCCGAGCTGGCGCTGGATCGTGGCGATACCGATGAGGCACGCCGCCAGCTGGAGCTGTTGACCAACAGTGGCGACAAGGATGCCTGGCGCCTGTTCGGCCGCGTGTTGCTGAGCGCGCGCGACCAGGCTCAGGCCGTGCGCCTGCTGGAAGCGCTGGCCACGCCGCAGCGATTGCCCGCCGATGCACAGGCCTGGCTGGCGATGAGCGAACTGGGCGACAAGCTGGGCCGGCACGCTTACGCATTGCAGATCGCCGAGGCGGCGATGCAGCGTTTCAAGAGTGCCGAGACCTATGCCTGGGCAGCGCAGATGAAGTTCAAGGACGGTGACCACGACGGTGCCCGCGCCCTGCTGCAGAAGGCGACGGCCAAGGCACCGCAAAACATCCAGCTGCGCTTGGCTTACGCTGGCATGCTCAGCCAGGCGGGCGATTACGCGGCGGCCTCCAGGCTGCTCGAACACGGCCCACAGAGCGCCGACACCTATGCGCTGCGCGCGGCGCTGGCGGCACAGCGCAAGGACAGCAAGACGCTGACAGCGCTGTATCAACAGCTGCAGCACGCCGCGCCGGAGGTGCGCGAGCACAGTACCTATCTGCTCGGACAACTGGCCGAGATGCAGCATCGTGACGATGAGGCCTTGGCGTGGTACCGCCAGGTCGGCGATGACGACGAGCATGCATTCGACGCGGATCTGCGCAGCGCGGTGATCCTGCAGTCGCAGGGCAGGAGCGCCGACGCGCATGAGCTGCTGCAGCAGATGCAGATGGATTACCTCGATCAGCCCGCGCAATTGCGTCAGGCCTATGAAGTCGATGCCGAGCTCTACATCCGCGAACTGAAATATGCGCAGGCCGAGGCGGCGTTCAGTCGCGCCCTGCAGGTGGTGCCGGATGATCCGGGCTTGCTGTACGGCCGCGGCCTGGCGTATGCCGAAGCGAATCAGATCGACCAGGCGGTGCAGGATTTTCAGCGCCTGCTGAAAATCAAGCCGGACGACGTCGATGCCAGCAATGCGCTTGGCTTCACGCTGGCCGATGCCAATCGCGACCTGCCCGAGGCCGAGCGGCTGATCAGCCGTGCCCGCGCCGCCAAGCCGGACGATCCGGCGATTGCCGATTCCTGGGGCTGGCTGCAATATCGACTGGGCCACCTGGATCAGGCCGAACAGACCTTGCGTGGCGCCTGGCTGGCGCGCAAGGACGCCGATGTCGGCGTGCACCTGGGTGAAGTGCTGTGGAAGCAGGGTCATCGGCAGGATGCGCAGCGGGTCTTCGACGAAGTGCGCAAGCTCGATCCGCACAGCAGCAGCCTGCAAGCGACCTTGAAGCGACTTCACCCTTGAAATCCACGCATCCATGAAACGAAGCCCAAGACTCCTCGCAGTCGCCTTGTCGCTGCTGCTGGCCGGCTGTGTGCCCGCGGTGCGCATGCAGGGCGATGCTGCTCAGCTCGACGCGCAATTGGCGCGCGAGCAGGCACTGGCCCATGCCGATCATTGGGTGCTGCAGGGGCGGCTCGGGGTTTCCGATGGCAAGAATGGCGGAAGCGGCAGCCTGACCTGGACACAGGATGGCGACCATTACGAATTCGTGATGCGCGGGCCGGCGATCAGTGGCGCGAATTTTCGCCTCAGCGGCGATCCGGATGGCGCCCTGCTGGAGGGGTTGCGCGACGGTCCGCTGCGCGGGCCGGATGCCGAAGCACTGATGCGCAAGGCACTGGGCTGGGAAGTGCCGCTGCGCGATCTGCGCGCATGGGTGCTTGGCCTGCGTGCCGGCACCGGCGCGGCCGAACTGAGGTTCGGCACGAATCGCCTGCCTTCGCTGCTGCAGCAGGACGGCTGGTCGGTCGACTATCGCGAATGGGACGAGCTGCACAAGCCGCCATTGCCGAAGAAGGTGTTCGCCGAGAAGCCGCCATACAAGGTGCACCTGTCGATCGAGTCGTGGCAGTTCCATTGAAACCGCCTCCGTTCCGACTGGGTTAGGCTTGGCGCCCTGCGCCGACCTCTGAAGGACGCGGCCGCTGCCGCGAATCCGGAACCCTGATGCCCCTGCCGATCGAACGTGCCCATCCCGATCAAGTCGATGCCCTGTGCGCGATCGAGCGCAAGGCAGTGCAGTCGTTCCGTGGCCATCCGGCATGGCCGAGCTATGCGGCGATGCCGATCCCGCCGGCATTGCTGCAGCAGGCGATCAGCCGCGGTCTGGTCTGGGTCGCCTTGAATGCGGCCGCGGCACCGGTCGGCTTTGTCTGGCTGGATACGGAGGCCGCTGGCGGCGCGATCGGCATCGCCGAAATCGACGTGCTGCCGGACTACGGCCAGCGCGGGATCGGCGCGGCCCTGCTCGAGCAGGCCTGCGGCTGGGCGCAGGAGGCCGGCTACCGGCGGGTTGATCTGGGTACGCTGGCCGACGTGCGGTGGAATGCGCCGTTCTATGCGAAGCATGGTTTTGCGCCGGTCGACAAGCACGCGCCGGCGTTTGCCTATGCGCGCGCGCGCGATCGGGAGAATGGCTTCCCCGAGCACTTGCGGGTGTTCATGAGCCGGCCACTGTTGGCGCCGGTGCGTGGTGCATGGACGGCATGGCCGGCACCGGCCAAGTTGAACCTGTTCCTGCGCATTGTCGGCCGACGTGCTGACGGCTATCACGAGCTGCAGACCGTGTTCCGCCTGCTCGACTGGGGCGACGAGATCCGCCTGCGCGTGAATGACGATGGCGAGATCAGGCGGTTGCACGATGTGCCTGGCGTGGCTGAATCCACCGACCTGGTCCTGCGGGCGGCGCGGTTGCTGCAGCAGCACGCCGGCATATCGGCGGGTGCCGACATCGAGCTGGTGAAGCGCATCCCGATGGGCGGCGGTCTGGGCGGCGGCAGTTCCGATGCGGCGACCGTCTTGCTGGCGCTGAACGAGCTGTGGGCATTGCATCTGGATGAGGATGCGCTGGCCGAACTGGGTCGGCAGCTGGGTGCCGATGTGCCGGTATTCGTCCGCGGTCGTTCGGCATGGGCGGAAGGCATCGGCGAACAGCTGACGCCGCTGAGCCTGCCGCGGCGGCATTATGTGGTGCTCGACCCGCACGAGCCGGTGCCGACCGCCGCGCTTTTTCAAGCATCTGAATTGACACGAAATGCCCCACGGGCGACAATTTCATCCTTTGTTTCCGGTGAAACGATAGAAAACGCCTTCGCGCCGGCCGTCCGCGCGCGGCACCCGCGGGTGGCTGCGGCGCTGGACTGGCTCGGCGGTTTCGGTCAGGCGCGGTTGTCCGGCAGCGGTGGTTGCGTGTTTCTGGAAGCGAAATCATTCGATCGGGCGGTGGCGATAGCCGCGCAGTGTCCGGCGGCATTCACGGCGCAGGTGGTCGCGGGTGTCGATGTTTCACCCTTGCAGCATGCTCTGGCGCGTCATCGTGGCGAGTACTGAGCGACACAGACAATACGGCGGTCGCTGAAGGCATGGCGACGGTCACGGGTACCAACACAAGCGTTAGCGAACACAAATACTACTGGGGCGTCGCCAAGCTGGTTAAGGCACGGGATTTTGATTCCCGCATACGCAGGTTCGAATCCTGCCGCCCCAGCCATTTCATGATGGCTTTTGTTCCGAGGTAACGCTGTGGACACGTCCACCCCGATGATGCTGTTTACCGGTAACGCACATCGTGCCTTGGCCGAGGATGTGGCCCATCGCCTGGGCGTGCCGCTGGGCAAGGCGCTGGTCGGCACCTTCAGCGACGGCGAAGTGCAGATCGAGATCGAGGAAAACGTCCGCAGGCAGGAAGTGTTCGTGCTGCAGCCGACCGGCGCGCCGAGCGCGGTGAACCTGTTCGAGCTGCTGGCCCTCACCGATGCGCTCAAGCGCGCCTCGGCCGCGAGTGTCACGGCGGTCATTCCGTATTTCGGCTATGCCAGGCAGGATCGCCGGCCACGCTCGGCACGGGTGCCGATTACCGCCAAGCTGGCCGCCAGGATGATTGGCGCCGCCGGTGTGGATCGTGTGCTGACGGTGGATCTGCACGCCGACCAGATTCAGGGCTTCTTCGATATCCCGGTCGACAACGTGTATGCCTCGCCGGTGCTGCTGGCCGACATCTGGCGCAGCCACAGCATGGACGACCTGATCGTGGTCAGTCCGGACGTCGGTGGCGTGGTGCGCGCGCGGGCGATCGCCAAGCGGCTGGACGATGCCGATCTGGCGATCATCGACAAGCGCCGGCCGCGGGCGAACGTGTCCACCGTGATGAACATCATCGGTGACGTCGAAGGCAAGACCTGCGTGATGGTCGACGACATCGTCGATACCGCCGGCACGCTGTGCGCGGCGGCGGCGGCGCTGAAGGAGCGCGGCGCGCGCAAGGTGGTCGCCTACTGTGTGCATCCGGTGCTGTCGGGCGCGGCGGTCAGCAACATCGAAGGCTCCCAGCTCGACGAGCTGGTGGTCACCAATACCTTGCCGCTGCGCCCGGAAATACAGGCCTGCGCCAAGATCCGCCAGCTCTCGGTCGCCGAGCTGCTGGCGGAAACCATCCGCCGCATCGCCTTTGGCGAATCGGTGAGTTCGCTGTACGTGGATTGATCCAGCCGCGACGACACCTGTCGTCGCACCATCGACTTTTCTGGTCGCGGGAAAGTCATTCGACCGCTGCGAAGCGGTTATTTCCAAACCAAGGTAGTAACTGAAATGGCCAAGACTCATGAAATCAAGGCGCAAAGCCGCAAGGACGAGGGGAAAGGTGCGAGCCGCCGCCTGCGTCACGCGAGCTTCGTGCCCGCCGTCGTTTACGGCGCCGGTCAGGATCCGGAAAGCATCCAGATCGAACACAACACCATCCTGCTCGCTGCCAAGCACGAGTGGTTCTTCTCGTCCGTGCTCGATCTGAACGTGGACGGCAAGGTGCAGAAGGTGCTGGTGCGTGACTGGCAGAAGCACCCGTTCAAGCAGCTGATGATGCACATGGATTTCCTGCGCATCAATGAGAACGAAGTGGTGCGCGTGAACGTGCCGCTGCACTTCCTCAACCAGGACAGCTCGCCGGCCGCCAAGACTTCGGGCGTGGTCGTCTCGCACAACCTGACGGAAGTGGAAGTGTCGTGCCTGCCCAAGGATCTGCCCGAGTTCATCGAACTCGACCTGGGCGCACTAAAGGAAGGCGACATCATCCACCTGTCGCAGCTGACGCTGCCGGCGAACGTGGAGATTCCGGCATTGCTGCTGGGCGAAGCGCACGACATTCCGGTGGTAACGGTCACCGTGGTCAAGGAAAGCGCCGCGGATGCCGCTGAAGATGCCGCCGCTGAAGCCGAAGCCGAGGCCGCCAAGGCGGTTGCGGCCAAGTCGGGCAAGCCGGCCGCCAAGCCGGCAGCTGACAAGAAGTAAGCCATCGAAACCCCGCGCGGCATCGCGCGGGGTTTCGCATGTCTGCTTGCATGGCTGGTTTGCGACTCATTGTCGGGCTGGGCAATCCCGGTGCCGAATATCTCCGAACCCGGCACAACGCCGGGTTCTGGTTTGCCGATGCCCTCGCCAGCGGGCAGGGCGAGCGTTTCGGTTTCGACGGCAAACTGCACGGCGAAACCTGCAAGGCGCGCATTGGCGGCGAGTCGGTATGGCTGCTCAAGCCGGCCACGTTCATGAACAAGAGCGGCATCGCCGTGGTCTCGGCGCTGCGCTACTACAAGATCGAACCAGAGCAGTGCCTGATCGCACACGATGACCTGGATCTGCCGGCCGGCACCGTGCGCCTGAAGTTCGATGGCGGCCACGGCGGCCAGAACGGCTTGCGCGACACCATGGAACATCTTGGCCACGGCAGGTTCCATCGCCTGCGCGTGGGCATCGGCCATCCCGGGCATCGCGACCAGGTCACGCCGTGGGTACTGGGGCGGCCATCGGCGCAGGACGAGGATGCGATCCTCGATGGCATCGCGCGCGCGCTGGATGTGTTGCCGCTGGCGGTCGACGGCCAGTTCGAGAAGGCGATGCAGCAACTACATACCGCGGGAACGGGGAATGGGGAACGGGGAACGTGAGCGCTCCGTCAGGGCTGCACTGTTTCGTCGTCCCGTAACTTCCCGTTCTCCGTTCCCCATTCCCTGTTCCCGGAGTCATCCCATGGGTATCAAATGCGGCATCGTCGGTCTGCCTAACGTCGGCAAGTCCACCCTGTTCAACGCGCTGACCAAGGCCGGCATTGCCGCGGCCAATTTTCCGTTCTGCACGATCGAGCCGAATGTCGGCGTGGTGCCGGTGCCCGATCCGCGCCTGAACGCGCTGGCCGACATCGTCAAGCCGCAGAAGGTGATCCCGACGGCGGTCGAGTTCGTCGACATTGCCGGACTGGTCGCCGGTGCGTCGAAGGGCGAAGGCCTCGGCAACAAGTTTCTTGCGCACATCCGCGAGGTCGATGCGATCGCCCACGTGGTGCGCTGCTTCGAAGGTGACGTGATCCATGTCGCCGGCAAGGTCGATCCGATTTCCGATATCGACACCATCGACACCGAGCTGGCGCTGGCCGATCTGGAATCGGTGGACAAGGCGCTGAACCGCGCCGAGCGCGCGGCCAAGGCGAACGACAAGGACGCGATGGCGAGGAAGCCGGTGCTGCAGAAACTGTCGGCGGGCCTCAACGAGGGCAAGTCCGCGCGCAGCCTGGGCCTGGACGAGGAAGAGAAGGCATTGGTACGCGACCTGTTCCTGCTCACCCTGAAGCCGCTGATGTACATCGCCAACGTGGCCGACGATGGCTTCGAGAACAACCCGCTGCTGGACGTGGTGCGCGCCCGCGCCGCCACCGAGGGTGCCGAGGTGGTGCCCGTGTGCGCCGCGATCGAGGAGGAAATGGCGCAGCTGGAAGACGCCGATCGCGACGAATTCCTGAAGGACATGGGGCTGGACGAGCCGGGTCTGAATCGGGTGATCCGTGCTGGCTACAGGCTGCTTGATCTGCAGACCTACTTCACCGCCGGCGTGAAGGAGGTGCGTGCGTGGACGATCAAGCGCGGCTTTACCGGGCCGCAGGCCGCCGGCGTGATCCATACCGACTTCGAGCGCGGCTTCATCCGCGCCGAGACGATCGGTTACGACGACTTCATCCAGTACAAGGGCGAGGCCGGTGCCGGTGCGGCTGGGCGCCTGCGCAAGGAAGGCAAGGAGTACATCGTCAAGGATGGCGACGTACTGCATTTCCTGTTCAACGTCTGAAGCGCGAGACGTCCATGCAATGAGCATCGAGGCCCCGTTCGCAGCGGGGCTTTTTTGTGGAATGCGTCGAGCGGGCATAATGCGGCCTTCACGGGCGCAGCCCGTTCAATCGAGGGTAGTCATGCCTGGGCAACAGCACGAAGTGACATTCCGTTTTCTTGCGCAACCTACCGATGTCAATTTCGGCGGCAAGGTACACGGCGGCATGGCGATGAAATGGATCGACCAGACCGGCTATGCCTGCGCGGTGGCATGGAGCGGGGCATATTGCGTCACCGCGTCCGTCAGCGGCATCCAGTTTGTCGCGCCGATCCTGATCGGCGACCTGGTTACCGTGCGGGCACGCTTGATCCATACCGGCAGCAGCAGCATGCACATGGCGGTGGACGTGCTGGCGCGTGATCTGCGCAAGGGTGAGCAACGGCTGGCCACCAGTTGCGTGATGGTATTCGTGGCGCTCGACAGCCCGGACGGCAAGCCGACGCCGGTGCCGCACTGGGAGCCGCGCGATGATAGCGAGCGACGGTTGCAGGCACAGGCAAAACAATTGCTGGAATTGTCCAAGGGCATGGAGCAGCTGGTCGACATGCGCGGCGCGGAACTGAGCTGACGCCAGCGTCGGATATCTGCAGGGAATCGCTCCGACTTGCTGATTTGGCGCTGCAAGGTGTTGACAGCACAAGGCCCGATCCACACAATACGCGTTCTTTGTTGGAGGGATACCCAAGCGGCCAACG
>DAIMGD010000026.1:0-15543 GCA_036724165.1 Rhodanobacter sp. | reverse complement strand
TGCGGATACGCCGCCACCACCGCCTGCGCATGGCCGGGCATGTCGATCTCCGGCATCACCGTGATATGCCGCGCGGTGGCGTAAGCGACGATGTGGCGAATCTGATCCTGCGTATAGAAACCGCCATAGCGCTGCGGCTCGCCATCATGCCCGGCATCCGGCGGCGTGCGCCATGCGCCGATGCGGGTCAGCTCGGGGTAGCGCTTGATCTGGATGCGCCAGCCCTGGTCGTCGGTGAGATGCCAATGGAACATGTTGAGCTTGTGCTCGGCCATCTGGTTCAACAGCTGCTCGATCTCGGCCACGCTCTGGAAGTGCCGCGCGGAGTCCAGCATCAGGCCGCGCCACACAAAGCGCGGCTGGTCGCGGATGTGCATGGCCGGCACCTGCACCGCGCCATGTTGCGCGTCCGGCGTGAGCAGTTGCCACAGCGTCACCACACCGTAGAACAAGCCGGCGTCATCGCGTGCGCTGATGCGGATGCCTTGCGGCGTGACATCCAGCGCATAGCCTTCCGCGTGCGCAACCGGCGCGTCGGCTTCGCGCGACAGCAGGATGGCGCCGTGCGGCGCGGCACCTACTTTCACTTTCAGATGCAACCCGCGCGTGCGGGCCAGCAGGTCGGCGAGGTACAGCGCGGTCTGTCGCGTGGCGGCATCGTGCGCGGGCACCACGATCGAAGTGGCGTCATCGACCGGCAAGGTGCCGCTGGCGACCTGGATGTGTGCCGGCATCGGCAACAACGGCGGCACGGCCGCATGGGCCGCGCCGAGCAGGGTGACCAGGCTGAAGGCGAAACCGGCGATTTTCATCAAGACTCCCGGGTTGGAAAGTGTGCGTTGGAAAGTAAGGAGGGTTCGATCGCACACAGCCACGATCTTTCGGGCATGGCGCGCTCAAAGATGGTTGCGCGCGCCCTGCTTCAATTGCTCGACGCATTCGGGGGTCAACGGCCCGAGCACGCCGCGGCGTGACTCGGGAATGTGCGCGAGTGCTTCCTCGTCACCGAACACGTAGTGGTCCAGCAGGTTGCGCCAGTGGGCCCGCTCCGCCGGCGGCAGTGCCCGGAACGCGAGCAGGCAGTGGTACAGCGCGGCCTTGGCGTGGCCGCTGTGGAAGCCATCCACATCCAGCGGACTCCACCAGTAGTTCACCAGCGCGTTGAGATCTTGGAGCGACTCCACGTTGTGCCACCACAGCGGCGGCATGTAGAGCGCGTCGCCGGGATGCAACTCGGCCACTTGCGCCACCGCGAGCGCCTGCTTCAGACGCGGGAACCGCGGATCGTGCGGTCGGTCCAGCCGCGCCATGCTGATCGCCGCTCCTGTCGGTGCATAGTCCAGCGGGCCGATGTACAGGTTCGGCAACTGCTCCGGCGGAAACAACGTGAAGCGGCGCGAACCGCAGACCACGCAGGCGATGTTGTGCATGGAATCGAAATGGGTGGGCGTGGTGACCCGGTTGCCGATCCAGATGCGCGGCTCCACGCCGGGCAGCCACGGCAGCGCGTGTTCGGCCAGAAACCCCGGCAGGCATTCGCGGATGCGCGCGCTCTGGATCACCATGCCGGGCGCGTCATCGCGCCGGCTGTATTTGGCCAGCCGCTGCAGGCCCAGCGTCACCGGCACCTTGAAATGCTGGTAGCTGAAACCGTCCAGCCCGGGTGCGTAGCCGATGATGCCGTCGGCCTCGGACGCCACCATCAGGGTGCTGACGTCGGTGCCGTTGTCCAGTTCCGCCAGGCGCTGCGCGAACGCCGTGTCCGATTGCCGGGCGAGCTTCACGATCGGCCAGTCGCGCACGAGGCCACGAATCACCAGCGGCCGATCGTGCCCGACCACGTCATCCAGACTGAATGGCCGGCCGACGACAGGACGGTACTCCTCGATCGCGGCAGGCGCGGGCGTCGCGCCGGCAGGTTCGCTCATGATGTTCCCTCCGCTTCTGTGCGCGGTCGCGCAGCGATGACTGCCATCTTCGCCGCGTCGGCCCGCCGTTCATGGTGCGCCAAACGCGCTTCCAACGGACAGCGCCTGCGGGCATTCAAGCAAAAACTGCGATGCCGGCGGAACCGACATCGCAGCGGATAACACACCGTGCGGATTTTCCCCGCGCCTCTTCCGGCAGCTTCCACCGGGAAAAAGCGGACCTGGCAAAGGTGCCAGGTCCTTGGGGGGAATACGGCTCAGAACTTGAAGTTCGCGGTCAAGTAGTACTGGCGACCGTTCGTGTAGAACGCTTCCGGCGCCTTGCCGAAGCCGAGACCGGCCTGCGTACCGTTGACGTAGTAGCGCAACGTCGGGTTGTTGAGGTTCATCGCGTCGAACGAGAAGCTCACGTTGTCGTTGAGCTTGTAACCGAGCGAGAACGACAGGTAGCCAGCGCCTGCCTGGTAGTACGGCAGCAGCGGCATCGTATTGCCCAGCCCACCGGTCGTCACCGGCATCATGCCGTCGTAGAACGACGAGCGGTAGGTGTAGTTGATGCGCGCGTTCCACTGCTTGTCCTCGTAGAACGCCGACACGTTGGCTGTGTTCTTCGAGGTGCCGAACAGCGGACGGTTGCCCGCGGATACACCGGTGCCCTGCGTGCCATCGGCGTTGTAGAGGTAGGTGCCACCGGACGAGTGGCCATTGCTGTAGGTGTAGTTGACCTGCGTGCCGAAGTGCTCGCCGATCGGCTGCACCCAGTTCAACTCCACGCCCTTCAGGTTGCCGTTGACGTTGACCGGAATGCTGACCAGGTAGTTGTTGTAGACCGGCGCGTGCGAGGGGTTGGTGCCACCGCCGTTGTTGGTCAGGTAGCTGTTGAGATACGTTCCGGTGGTCGTGCCGTAGTCGTAGTAGTTGTTCAGATCCATCGCGTACACACTGGCCGACAACAGGCCGCGCGGTGCGAAATACCACTCCAGCGACGCGTCGAAGTTGGTCGAAAGGATCGGCTTCAACCGCGGATTCGGACCGCTGCCGGAACCCACGCCGGTTGCGCTCTGCGGATCGCTCAGCGACAGGAAGCCCGCCAGCTGGCCGTAGTCCTGGCGCGTCAGTGTCTGCGAAGCGGCGAAGCGTGCCAGCAGGCTGCCGTCGTCATTCAAGTTGAACTTGAGGTTGAAGCTGGGCAGCACCTTGCCGTAGTGATGGTTGTAGTAGTTCCAGTACCAGCCGGCCGGATAGAACGCCGAAGGCGTTGTGCCATTGGCGTGATTGGGTTCCTGGATCGACGGGCTGGTATAGCCGATGTCCTCGGTCGTGCCGACGTAGCGCAGACCGGCATTGCCACTCCAGCGGTCGCCGGAGAAATTCACCTGCATGTAAAGAGCGTCGTTCTTCTCCGACATGGCGTAAATGTCATTCGGATAGAAACGCGAGGTGTTCGGATCGTCGGTCACCTTGCGGTTCGCGTACAGCGCGTTCAGTTGCGCCAACTGGGCGGGCGTCCAGTACCAGATGCCGGACGGCATCTGGCCCACACCGAGATCACCGGCGAAACTGCCGGGGTAGTTGCCGCCACTGGCCGGGTAGATGGTGGAACCCGTACCGAACTGTACGGCCGACGCAAAGTTGGGGCCCTGGGCAACGGCCGTCGGGCTGTCATGCGTGTGCTTGGCATAGCGCGCGCCGAACTGCAGCGAGGACAGCGGGCCGGCATCGTCGAAGTCGAACTCGCCATCGGCCTGGAACCAGCGCTCCTTGTCGACCACGTGGACGTCCTGGTCGCCGAAGATCCAGTCAAGGCCTGTCGTGGACGGATCGAAGGTGCTGTTGTTGCCACCCAGCGTCCAGTTCAGCGGCTTGCCCAGCCCATTCATCGCGTAGCTGGCGCCCTGACCGTAGCCGGTATCCATCTCCATGATGTCCTGAGTCGGCGTGTTGCCGGTGCCGCGGGTGTAGCCGCCCTGGAACTTGAAGTCGAGGTTGCTGGTGGCCTGCCAGTCCGCGTCCAGCGTGACGTAGGCGCTGGATTCGCTCTCGCCCGGACGCGAGATCATGTCATAGATGCCCTGCGACACGCCGGGCTGCCCCTGTATCACCGCACCGGTGAGCACGTTGCCGTCGAGGCTGTAGCTGGAGAGCGTGTCGCCCGGCAGCCTGTCGCGCAGGCGCAGCATGTAGTTGCGGTTGTAGTCGGTGGCGTCCATCTTGGAATAGAAGCCATCGAGGTTGAAGGTGAGGTTGTCGAGCGCCTTCCACTCAAGGTCGATCGAGCCGCCCTTGCGCTTGCGCTCCTGGGTGAACAGCGCCGCGCCGGGCAGGTTCGGATAGAACACGCCGGTGCTGGCGCTGCCAGGACGCGCCGCGCCGAGGCCCAGCTGGGTGGCCAGTGCCGAACCGGTCGGAATATACGAATAGCCGAGCATTTCCTGGCCATTGCGTTGCAGCTCGCGATCTTCATAGAAGCCCTGCAGCATCACGCCGAAGCTGTTGTCGCTGTTCTTCCAGTTGACCAGCCCGCTGAACTGCGGCTTGGCGTCGCCCGGCAAGTCGGAATACACGCCGCCCACGCTGGCCTCGGCGGAAAAGGGCTTGCCGAATTCCAGCGGCTTGCGGGTGATGATGTCGATCGAACCGGCGGCGCCGCCTTCCAGCAGGCTGGCCTCGGAACCCTTGTGCACCACCACCTGGCTGACGATTTCCGACGGGAACATGGCATAGCTGACGCTGCGGCTGCCGCCGCCGCCGGTGATGAACCAGTCGCCCGAGGCGACCGTATGCCCGTTGAGCGTGGTCAGGGTGAGCGAGGGCGCACTGCCGCGAATGCTGGCGCGGTCGGCCTCGT
This sequence comes from Rhodanobacter sp., assembly GCA_036724165.1. Lineage (GTDB taxonomy): Bacteria > Pseudomonadota > Gammaproteobacteria > Xanthomonadales > Rhodanobacteraceae > Rhodanobacter. Next base: position 10,767 of record DAIMGD010000026.1, on the reverse strand, counting down.
CGAAGCCACCTTCGGCACCGGCCGCATCGGAGATGTTCACGCCGGGCAACTGCGCGATGGTGTCGGCCACGTTCTTGGCGGGCAGCTTGCCGATGTCCTCGGCGGACACCACCTCGATGTGCGAGACGGAATCTTTCTTGGTGTCGAGTGACAACTGCTGGCTGGCGCGGATGCCGATTACCGTGACCGTGCTTAGCGTCTTGGCATTCTTGGCATTTGCCTTGGTCTCATTCTGCTGGGTCTGGCTGGTGCCGTCCTGACCGTTGTCCTGCGCGTAGAGCGCGCCGGTCATGCACAGGCTGGTGATGATGCTCGCGGCTAGCAATGTCTTGCGGTAATTCATGATGTCCTCCCCTCAGAGGTTGGCTCGAAATCAGGACCGGCATGGCACGGTCGTGGATTGGTGTGGTGGCTGGCTTGGCGCCGTGTCACTGGATGGCGGTCATCTCTCCTCCCTGCCGCTCATCCAGAAACCAGCCTGCGGCGCCAATGACACCAAGCTGGCCGTGCTCGATCAGTCGAACCGGAACCTGTTGCAGATAGGCGCGCATCACGCCCTTGTTGAAGTAGCGTTCGCTGAAGCTGCTGGCCAGCAGGAACGGCTGGATCTGTGGCAGGATCCCGCCGGCCAGATAGACGCCGCCGCGGGCGCCGTACAGCAGCACCAGGTCGCCGACGAAGCTGCCGAGCAGGCCGCAGAAAACCTCCAGCGCTTCCACCGCTGCCGAGTCACTGCCGGCCAAGGCGGCGCCGGTGATCTCGGCCGGGGTAAGCAGTCGCGCCGGACTGGCGCGCAATTCGCACAGCGCGCGATAGAGCTTGAGCAGGCCGGGGCCGGACAGCGCATCCTCGAACGACACGTGCGGACGCTCGCGGCGGAACAGGCGCAGGATCTCGATCTCGCGCTCGTTGCCCGGCGCCAGCGAAATCTGTCCGGCTTCGGTGGCCAGTACCTGCGCCCGCGGCTTGCCCGGCAGCAGCACCGCCGAACCCAGGCCGGTACCCGGCCCCATCACCAGCACCGGACCGGGCGATGCCGGCTGGGTGGCCTCGATGATCGCGCGGGTCTCGCCGTCCTCGATGAACTGGGTGGCGTAGGCGACCGCCTCGAAATCGTTGATCACCGCCAGCCGGCTGATGCCGAGGCCGTCGCGGATCTCGCGGATCGACACCGGCCACGGCAGGTTCTCGTTGATGATCGCGTCGTCCAGCACGTAACCCGCGCAGGCCACCGCGCACTGGCGAAGCTGGCCCCGCAGCCCCGCATGCGGCGTGCCGGCCAGCTGTTCGACAAAGTCCTGCAGCATCGCGGTGAGGCTGCTCCAGTCGGCGCAGCTGTAACGGTGATAGTGCAGCACGCTGACCGGGCGCGTGCCCGTCGCGTTGCCGACGACCAGGCCGATGCGCGCATGCGTGCCGCCAACATCGGCGGCCAGAAACGATTCGCCCCGGGCCGGGCCGCTCGAAACGGACGCATCCGCAAGCACCGTTGCCGGCGACTTCGATGCATCACGCTGGTTGGCGACTTTCCCCACTCCGTTCTCCCATGACCGGCATCGCTCGAAACCCGGACAGCCTTGAATCGCTGCAGCCGGGTCCGGCTGATTCGGGCGGAGTCTGGAATTGAAATGACAACGTTGTCAATAGCGCGCGTGGCGATTCGGCGCCCGCTCGATATGGCGGCGCAACATTGCTCCCGCGACTATCCTAGAAATGACATGAGCATGGCCACTAAATGGCAGTTAATAAGGGAACTACGCAGGTTTCGTGCCAGGAAATCCGCATGCCGCAATGCCACAACGGCGATCGTGATGCGCCCTTTCAAGGCCGGCAAGAGGTGTCGACCGGCCGCCCTTCTGGCGCGACAAATTGACAACGTTGCACTTTTTTGCGAATAGAGAGACATTCCGCTTGTCCCGGTCATTCGGCCGGTGCCGGCACGGCCGGATCTGGGAGAGCATTCATGGCAACAACGCTGGCGGCAACGCCGTCCGACCGTGCGAATTTCGGGCCGATGGCGATCATCGGCGTGCTGTTCTTCATCTTCGGCTTCGTGACCTGGTTGAACGGGCCATTGATCACCTTCGTCAAGCTCGCGTTCCAGCTCGACGATGTCTATGCCTTTCTGGTGCCGTCCGCGTTTTATCTGTCTTACTTCTTCCTTTCGCTGCCGGCTTCGATGGTGCTGCGGCGTACCGGCATGAAAAGGGGCATGGCGCTGGGCCTGTTCGTGATGGCGATCGGTGCGACGCTGTTCGGTCAATTCGTCAGCATGCGCGTGTTTGCCGGCGCGCTGAGCGGACTGTTCGTGATCGGCGCCGGACTGTCGCTGCTGCAAACGGCCTCGAATCCGTACATCAGCATCCTCGGTCCGATCGACAGTGCCGCGCAACGCATCGCCTTCATGGGCATCTGCAACAAGGTCGCCGGCATCCTGGCGCCACTGCTGATCGGCACGTTCGTGTTGAACGGCATCGGCGATCTCGATCAGCGGGTGAAGGCGGCCGATCCGGCCAGTCGCGAGCTGTTGCTCAACGAGTTTGCCGCGAAGATTCACGCCCCGTACCTGGTGATGGCCGGCGTGCTGGCCTTGCTGGCGCTCTGGATTGCGCGCTCGTCGTTGCCGGACATCGAGGCAGCCGACGCCAACAGCGTGCCAACGCGCGCCGGCGATGTTGCACGCAGCACGGGCCTGCAGCGCTTTCCGCATCTGTGGCTGGGCGTGCTGTGCCTGTTCCTCTACGTTGGCGTCGAGGTGATGGCCGGCGATGCGATCGGCACTTACGGTGCCAGCTTCCACTTGCCGCTCGACCAGACCAAGTTCTTTACCGCATTCACGCTGACGGCCATGCTGATCGGCTATTTCGCCGGCCTGTTGCTGATACCGCGCGTGGTATCGCAACAACGCTATCTGGCGATCTCGGCCGTGCTGGGCGTGCTGTTCTCGTTCGGCGCCTACCTCACCCGCGGCTATGTTTCGGTAGGCTTCGTCGCCTCGCTCGGTTTCGCCAACGCGATGATGTGGCCGGCGATTTTCCCACTCGCCATCAAGGGACTTGGCAGCCTCACCGAGCGCGGCTCGGCGCTGTTGATCATGGCGATCGCCGGCGGTGCGGTCGTACCGCAGCTGTTCGTGCACCTGAAACAGCACGTCGACTTCCAGCTGGCATTCCTGCTGCTGATGGTGCCTTGCTATCTGTACATCCTGTACTACGGCATGGCTGGCCATCGCGTTGGTCAGGGGCGTGCCGGATGAATCGCGTATTCGCTCAGGACATGGCCATAAGTTAGGATGCGCAAGGCGCCGCACATCATCGTGCGGCACCGTCGGCGCGCTGGCGCTGCCGACGCCACGCACTTTTGATGCATGAGGTTCAGCGGTTGCGCAGCGCCACCATCAAGGATGTTGCAGAACGCGCCGGCGTCTCGCTGAAGACGGTATCGCGCGTGATCAACAACGAGCCCTCGGTGCATGCGCGCACGCGCGAGAAGGTGCAGCGCGAGATCGATGCGCTCGGCTACCAGCCCGATCCCTCCGCGCGCAGCTTGCGCAGTACCCGCGCCTATGCGCTGGGCCTGGTCTACGACAACCCGAACGCGCACTACATCATCAACCTGCAGCGCGGCGTGCTGTCGGTCTGCCGCAGCAGCGGCTTCGGCCTGCAGATCCATCCGTGCGACTCCTCATCACCTGCGCTGGCCGACGAGCTGTGCGCACTGGTGCGCCGCTCGCGACTGGCCGGGTTGGTGCTGGCGCCGCCGATGTCCGAGCAGCCGGCACTGATCCGCACGCTGAGCGAAGCGAAGATCCCGTTCATGCGGATCATCTCGGCGCGCAAGGATCCGCAGGATGGTTTTCCCTGCGTCTACGTGGACGACCGTGACGCCGCCTACGCGATCACCGAGCATTTGATCCAGCTGGGCCATCAACGCATCGGTTTTCTGTGGGGCGGCCATCAGCATCGCTCCAGCCAGGAGCGTTACCAGGGTTACGAGGATGCGCTGAAGGACTACGGCATCGCGCTCGATCGCAAGCTGATCGTGCCCGGTGACTACACCTTCGACGACGGTTTCCGCGGTGCCCGCAAATTGCTGGCGCTGAAGGATCGACCCAGCGCGATCTTCGGCTGCAACGACGAGATCGCCGCCGGCGTGCTGGCGGCGGCGCATTCGGACGGCATCAACGTGCCGTATGAATTGTCGATCGCCGGTTTCGAGGACAGCCCGTTCTCCAAGCAGTCCTGGCCGGCACTGACCACCGCGCGCCAGGCCACCGAGGAGATCGCCCGCCACGCGGCGCAGCGGCTGATCACCGATCTGCAGCGTGATGCGAACGGCGAGCCGGTCAACACGGCGAATGAGGGCTTCAGCCCGGAGCTGGTGGTGCGTGGCTCGACCGCACCACGGCACACCGCACCGCCCAGGCGCTGAGCGCCAGGGCGGCAAAGGCCGCCTAATGCTTGACGTTGTCGGTCTGCTCGATGAAGCGGGCGACGTTGTCGTGCAACTGCTTCAGCGATGCCTCGTGCGCGTACACCATGTGTCCGGACGGATACCACGAATAGCTGATGTTGCCGTCGAGGCTGGCCGGGATCGGCAGGTGGTGCATCTCGTAGTCGGCGGCGAAGAACGGCGTGGCCAGGTCGTAGTAGCCGCCGTTCAAGTAGACCCTGAGGTTCGGATTGGTCTTCATCGCGGTGGCCAGATCCGGCATCACGTTGGTCGAGGACTGCAGCGCCTCGCCAGTGACGCCCGGCGCCTTGTGCGAGAAATCCCAGTGATCGATATCGGCGAACAGCCGGTACTGCCGCCCTTCGCCAAACTTCAAGTCGCGACGCACGTAGTCATTGAACGCGGCGACATACGCCGAGCTGATCGCCGATGACTGCGGATCGTAGTCGGAGCCCTTGCTCAGCGGATCGATCGCCGGGCCGGAGAAGCGAGTGTCCAGCCGGCCGGTGGTGAGGTCGCCACCGGCCTGCAGCTGTTGCTCGAACATGCCGCCACTCACCCGCAGATCGGCTTTCAGCAGATAAGCCACCGGCAGCCCGGTGTATTGATGCAGCTTCTCCGCCACCGCCTGCTTCTGCGCGTCGCCCAGTCGCGAGCCGGCCATCAGCGCCTGCGCGTAATCGCCGAGTGCATAGCGCTTCACTTCCTCGAGAAAAGGCTCCAGCGCCGCCGGCTGTTGCGGCAGCTTGTGGTGATAAAACGCGGTGGCGGCAAACGTCGGCAACGCCAGCTCGTATGGCAGGTCGACGCCCGGGTTGAACTCCGGCCCGTCGATGCTGGTATCGAAGCTGAGGATCTGCGAGAGCAGGATCACGCCGTTCAGATCGACGCTGTCCTCGTTCTCCAGGATGTTCGCCAGCACCGCCGAACGGGTGGTGCCATAGCTTTCGCCGAACAGGTACTTGGGCGAATTCCAGCGATCGTACTTCGACAGGAACAGGGTGATGAACTGCGCAAACGCGTGGCCGTCGCCGTCGACGCCGTAGATCGCCTTGCGCCGATCCTTCATCTGCTCGTCGCGCTTGCTCTTGTCCTCGTTGGCCGCGATCAGCCGGCTGAAACCGGCGCCGGGCGCGTCGATGAACACCACGTCGGAGGCATCGAGCAGGCTGTAGTCGTTGTTGACCAGGCCGTACGGCGCAGCGGGCGTGTGGCTGTCGTCGGCGGTCACCACGCGCTTCGGACCGAACGCGCCCATGTGCAGCCAGACCGTGGCCGAGCCGGGACCGCCGTTGTAGATGAAGGTGATCGGCCGTTTGCCGGCTTGCACGCCTTTCTTGAAATAGGCGACGTAGAACATGCTGACTTGTGGTTCGTCTTCCTTGTCGCCACTACCGTGCAGCACCAGCGTGCCGGCCACCGCCTTGTAGTCGACGCGATGGCCTTCGACCGACACCGAACCCTCGCTGGTCGACGATTGCGAGTGCAGCAGCGCGGCCTCGGGCTTGGCCTCGGGTTTGTTCTTGTCGTCTTTCTTGTCGGAGCTGGCGAAGGCAACGGAGCTGAGCAGCAGTGCGGCAAGCGCCGTGGCGAGAGGAAGTTTGCGCATGAGCGGGACGATCTCGGTGATTGAGGCGCAGCGCCCCGGGGAGCCGGCAGCATAGGCATCGACGGCGTCGACTTTCATCTCCCAGAAGTCACCTCTGGGCATGCACGGCCTAGCTATGCGCGATCAGCACGATCGCCAACAGCGCCAGCGCCACGCCGCCGAGGTTCAGCCGACTGAGTCGCTCGCGAAACACCCCCATGCCGACCAACGCACCCAGCGCCACCACGCCGACATTCATGCTGGCGAACACCAGCGCCGGATGCTGCGGCAGCACCTGATGGCCGCGCAGATAGAACAGGATGTTGCCGAAGTTGGCCAGGCCCAGCGCGACACCCGCCAGCGCACTGCGCACGCTGAAGCGGATGCGACCCTGCAGGCGACGCCACAGTTGCAGCGCGAACGCGACCAGCAGGGCCAGCGCGAACATCGCCTGCAGCGATGCGCCCAGCGGCACGCCGGCCTGCGCCACGCGCTTGAACAGGATATCGATTGCGCCGAAGCCGCCGAACACCAGCAGCGGATACAACCAGCCAGCTGCACCGTGCTCCGCCCTGTCCTGCCCGCTGCGCCAGACCATGCACAGCAGCGCGAGCAGGCCGAGTGCGATACCGACGCCCTTGAGTTCGGTGAGCCGTTCGCCGAACAGCGCGAACGCCGCCAGCAGCGACAGCAACAACGACAACCGTTGCGCCGCATCGCTGCGCACAATGCCGGCATGCCGCACCGACGCGGCCAGCGCCAGGAAGATCGTTGGCAGCAGGATGCCCAACCCGATCAGCGACAGCCACGGCGCACCGGATTCGCGCAGCGTCACCAGCGACGGTCGCAGCATCAGCATGGTGAGCGCACCGGCCACCAGGTAATTCCAGGCGATCGCCTGACCCACGTCGACCTCGAAACGGCGCGCCAGTTTCAGCAGCACCGACACCAGCACGCTGCACACGACGCTCAACAGTACGTAGCTCACTCGTCATTCCCGGAACGGCAGGTCGTCATTGTGCGGCATGACTGCCGGATTCGATGGAATCCATGCACGGGACGGGTGACTCGCCTGCTCGGCTTCGTTGGCGCGCAACGATGACCTGCCTTGCCGTTCGAGAGTGATTCCGGCCTTCGCCGGAATGACGTTCCGGGGAAATGATGTCGCGAGGAAATGGCGGCAGGAGGTTTCGGAAACTGGCTTGGATGATATGTACCGACTCAGCCATGCAGGCTCTTCACCAGCATCAGGATCGCCACGGCAATGATCGCCAGCGCGAAGATCAGGTTGAGCGCACCTCGTCCAGCAACACCGCCATCACCCGATCCTGCTCCGCATCCAGCTGTTCGTGCCAGGTCCATGCGCTGGCGCGGCGCACCAGCGCGCGCATCAACTCGGTGACGCCGATCACGCAGGGATGCTCGGGCAGGCCGTGCTCGATGTCCGGCGTGATGAAGACGCCCCAGCCGCTCATCGCTCCGCTGATGCTGATCGTATGCAGCTCGCCCGGCGGCATCCAGCCGGCACGGTGCGGCGGCAGCATCCACGAACCGTGTCCGGTATGCACATGGACAAGGCCGCTCTCGACGCAAAAGAACTGCCCGCGCAAGTGCGGTGCCAGTCGTAGGTCTGGGTGTCCTCGCCGTATTCGCTGGCGGCTTCGCGCTCGATCCGGTAGGCGATCAGGGCGGGGCCGCCGACCTGCTCGATCAGTTCGTAGACCTGCTGCCTGGACGGCGTCATGGCCAGTTCTCGACATAAGTTGACCAAATAAAGTTATCAGCTTGCCGGTGACCATGCCTATGCTTTCACGTGCCCGGACCGCGGTCCGGCACTCCCGCCGCCGCCGCCGATCGCGGCCTCCGCCAACAGCGCGAATGTCCCGCCCGCAGTCACACCATGCGCCGCTCGCGCGTCCCTGCTGCAGATGCCCGCACATCGTTGCGTTCCTACCGAGGATGACCCATGTCACCAACCGAGCTGCTTTCGATGAAGCACAAACCGACGGCGTCCCCGTTGGAAACCTTTGTTGCCTGCGCCCACCAGATGCTGGATCCGGCCACGCCCGAACAGGTGCGCCTCGCCATGGAACCGCGGCGGCTGGCACAGTTGCCGGCGTTGCGCGCGCTGGGAGTATTCCAGCTGTTCGAGTTGCGCGATCCGGCTCTGCACGCGTGGCTGACGGACGAGCTGGATGGCCTGGAAGCCGCATTGAAGCCACGGCGGCCGGACTTTTTGCCCCAACAAACATGAATATGAATATATTTGCCTTGACAAATATATTTCGGGCAATAGAATGCCCGGCATGAATCAGAACGACCCCATCTGGACCTCCGTCACCAACGAACCCCATGCGCCGAGCCTGGGCATGCTGATCACCATGGTGCGCTCCGAGATAGTCCGCGCGATCGAGGCCGAGCTGGCCAGCCAGGGCCTGGATCTCAGCTTCACCCAGTACCTGATCCTCAAGAAATCGCAGCAGCTCGGTGCGGTGTCGGCCACGGAACTGGCCCGTGCGGTGGAACTGGATGGCGGCGCCATGACCCGCCAGCTGGATCAGCTGGAGCGCAAGGGTTATCTGCGTCGCTCACCGCATGAACAGGATCGCCGCGCGCTGCGCATCGAACTGACCGAGGCGGGCAGCACGATCTGGCAGAACACCGCCTCCGTCTGCAGCCAGCGCGTGATGAACGCGGCGCAGCGCTCGCTGAGCCCTGCCGAGCAGGCGCAGCTGCACGACTACCTGGAGCGCATATTGCAAGCGCTTCGCGACAAGAACTGACTTTACTTCCGGACCTCGACCCATGCGTCTGCACCTCCTCGCGGCAGCTACTGCATTGACCCTCGCGCTGGCCGGCTGTGCCAGCAGCGGTGGCCTGCATCCTGACGGCACGCCGACCGATCCGTCTTCCCTCGAGACCCAGCGGAGCCTCGCCGGCGTGAACCTGTCGCCGGCCGCTTGGCCATCGGCTGACTGGTGGAGCGGACTGGGCGATCCGCAGCTCGACGCGCTGATGGCCGAAGCGCTGCACGACAATCCCGGTCTCGGCGTGGCGGATGCGCGCGCCCGCGCGGCACAGGCCGAAGCCGGCATTGCCAACGCTGCGCGCGCGCCCAGCATCGACGCCAGCGGCAGCGTTTCCGGCGCGCGGCTTCCCACCACGCTGATTCCCGCAAAAAATGGCGGCGGTCATTTCCAACTGGCCAAATACGGTTATGTCAGTTTCAAATGGGGCCTGGACCTGTGGGGCGGCAAGCGCGCCGCCTGGCAGGCAGCGCTAGGTGCATCGCGTGCCGCCGAGATCGAGGCACGCGCCGCACGCATCGAGCTGTCCGGCAATGTCGGCCGGGCCTACGCGCAGCTTGGCTACGCGTTTGCCCAGCAGGACCTGACCACCGGCGAGCTGAAACGCGCGGAGCAGGCGCGCGAGCTGACCCGTCAGCGCGTCGCCGCCGGCATCGACAACCAGATCCAGCTCAAACAGAGTGACGGCGAAGTAGCCAGCGCCGAACAGCAGCTGTCGCTGGCCAAACGGGCGATCGACGCGGCACGTTCGTCGCTGTCCGTACTGCTCGGCAAGGGTCCGGATCGCGGCCTCGACATCACCCGGCCGCGGGTGCTGAAGCCGGCCGAGCTGGCGGTGCCGGGCAACCTGCCGCTGGATCTGCTCGGCCATCGCGCCGATCTGGTCGCCGCGCGCTGGCGCGTCGAGGCCGCAAGCAAGGACATCAAGGCGGCGAAGACCGAGTTCCTGCCGAACATCAGCATCGGCGCGATGGCCGGCGTGATCGCGCTGGGCGGCGGCAATCCGCTCGAACTGCCGGCACGGTTCTATCAGCTGGGACCATCGATCAGCCTGCCGATCTTCGATGGTGGCCGGCTGCGCGCCAACCTTTCCGGCAAGGATGCGCAATACGATCTGGCGGTGGCGCAGTACAACCAGACCCTGGTCGGCGCGATCAACCAGGTCGCCGACGATTTGTCCGCCTTGCAGTCGTTGCAGGACCAGATCGACGCGCAGCAACGTGCGCAAACCGCCGCCAACGATGCCTGGCAACTCGCCGAGCAACGCTACCAGGCCGGCATCGGCAGCTACCTGGAAGCGCTCAGCGTGCGCCAGCAGCTGCTCGTCGCCAACCGTGGCATGGCCGCGCTGCAGGCGCAGCAGGTCGATCTTTCGGTGCAGTTGATCCAGGCGTTGGGCGGTGGATACCGCCCTGAAAATCAGATCGGTCGCGGCGGCTTCCAGCCGCAGGCCGATACGCCCGCGCCTTCCCCCTCTTCCAATCCTTCACGTTCCTGAGGCAGCCCCATGTCCAGCCAGACTCCTACCCCGGCCGAGAACACGGCCGCGCCAGCCCCAAATACGGCAGCACCGAACACGGCAGCGCCGAGCCCACCGGCGCCAAAGAAAACCTCGCGCGGTTTCCTGCTGCGCCTGCTGGTGGTGGTGCTGGTGCTCGGCTTCATCGGCTGGGCGCTGTGGTATTTCCTCGACGGCCGCTGGTACGAGGGCACCGACGATGCCTACGTCAACGGCAACGTGGTGCAGATCACCCCGCAGGTACCCGGTACCGTGGTCAGCATCGGCGCCGATGACGGCGATCTGGTGCACGCCGGCGACGTGCTGGTGCAGCTGGACCCCAGCGACGCCGACGTGGCGCTGGCCGAGGCGAAGGCGAACCTCGCCAACACGGTGCGCAAAGTGCGCGGGCTGTACTCCAG
>DAIMGD010000025.1:0-15610 GCA_036724165.1 Rhodanobacter sp. | reverse complement strand
CCGCGTGTGGCGGCGCACGATCGACAAGGCCGAACTGGACGGCTATCGCGCCCGCATGAACATCTTGTCCACCCGTCTCGCCGGCGGCCGCACCTTGCTGCACGTGCTGGCCGATACCCGGCCGGAGCAAGGTTTCGAGGCCGTCGCGCCCGATCTGGAAGACGTCTATTTCGGCCGCCTGCGCGAGCAGGCCACCGCCAGAGCCGCCTGACGCAGCTGCGACAGTCTTCCGAATACAGGGACGGGAATACGATGTTCTTCGAGCCAAGATTTTTTGAGATCTGCCGATTCGAATTGCGCCAGCAGCTGAAGGCACCGCTGTTCTGGATCATCACCGCGGTGTTCGGCGCGCTCGCCTTCACCCTGGTGACCACCGATGCGGTGATCATCGGCGGCGCCAGCGGCAACGTGCTGCGCAATGCGCCGCTGGTGATCGTCAGGCTGCTCAGCGTGCTGACGTTCATCAGCATGGTGTTTGTCACGATCTTCGTGGCCGGTGCAGCGCTGCGTGATTTCGACCAGCGCACGGATGAGCTGCTGTTCACCACGCCGATCAGCCGCGGTGCCTATCTCGGCGGCCGTTTTGTCGCCGGCTATCTGGCCGCATTGGCGATCATGCTGACGTGCGTGCTGGGCATTGCGCTCGGCAGCATGATGCCGTGGATCGATACGGTGCAGCTGGGCCCAGCCAGCTGGCACGGTTACCTGTGGGCGTTCGGCGTGATCGTGGTGCCGGACATGCTGTTCATCGCCGCCCTGCTTTTCCTGCTGGCTACCACCACGCGTTCGCTGCTGGCCACCTTCATCGGCGTCATCGTCTATATCGTGCTGCAAGCCATCGCGGGCCTGCTGGCCAGAGACGTCAACAACCACTTCGTCGCCGCCATGCTCGACCCATTGGGTACGCGCACGGTCGCCCTGGTCACCCGCTACTGGTCGGCGTATCAGTCGAATCACGAATTGCCCGCGCTGACCGGCGTGCTGCTGTTCAACCGGGTGCTGTGGATTGGCGTCAGCGTAGCCATGCTGGGTACCGCGTTTGCACTGTTCCGGCCGAATCGCGAAGGACTGCAACTGCCGCGGCGCAAGCAGCGCGCAGAGCCACCGATGCTGCGTCCGCAGGCCAGCCACGCCACGCTGAGCCTGCCCAGGGTGCAACTGGCCGACAACCTGCGTGCCCACTTGCTGCAACTGCGCACGCAGTTCGCGTTCGACACGCTGGGCGTGCTGCGCGGCGTGCCGTTCCTGATCATGCTGGCGCTGGGCGTGGCCAACCTGGTCGGCGCACTGATGCTGTCCGGACAGATTTACGGCACGGCAACCTGGCCGGTCACCCACCAGGTCCTGGAGATGGTGCGCGGCAGTTTCCAGTGGCTGCTGTTCATCATCATCACGTTCTATGCCGGCGAGCTGGTGTGGCGCGAGCGCAGCCAGCGCTCGGCCGAAGTCACCGACGCGTTCCCGCTGCCGGACTGGATCCCGCTGACCGCCAAGCTTGGCGCCCTGCTGGCGGTGATCGTGGTGTTCCTGGCGGTCGGCTCACTGGTCGGCATCGGCTGGCAGCTGGCGCATGGCTACACCCATCTGGAGCCTGGCCTGTATCTCGGTACGCTGGCGCTGGATGCGGTTCCTTTCCTGTTGCTGGCGGCGCTGGCGCTGTTTCTGCAAGTACTGTCGAACAACAAGTTCCTCGGCTATCTGCTGACCATCGTCTGGTTTGTCTGCCAGATCGGTTTCGGCCTGCTGCACTGGGAACAGAATCTGTACAACTACGGCAGCGTGCCGGATACGCCGTATTCGGACATGAACGGCTTCGGCCATTTCCTCACCGCGGCCCTGTGGTTCGACTTCTACTGGGCGAGCTGCGCCGTGCTGCTGCTGGTGCTGGTGCTGGCCGCACTGTTCTGGGTGCGCGGCACCGACCAGGCGTGGCACGAGCGGTTGCGTGAAGCACGGGCGCGGCTGCATGCGCCGGCGAAGCTCGCCATGGCGCTCGGCCTGCTCGCGTTCGCCGGCAGCGGCGCGTGGATCTACTACAACACCAACGTGCTCAACCACTACCAGAGCAGCAGCGACAAGTTGCAGCAGCGCGCCGACTACGAGAAGAAATTCGCGAAGTACAAGGACCTGCCGCAGCCGCGCATCACCGCGGTGAAGGCGGATGTCGACATCTACCCGTATCAACGCCGGCTTGAGATCCGCGGCCACTACACGCTGGTCAACAAGCACGCCGCGCCGATCAGCGAGCTGCATGTGAACTTCAACGACGACTTCAAGCTGAAGTCGCTGGACTTCGCACCACATGACACGGTGAGCGCGGATAACGATCTCGGCTACACCATCTACCGGCTGAAGACGCCACTGGTACCGGGCGCGTCGATGAACTTCGACTTTGCACTGGAATACGCTCCGAAGGGCTTCACCAACAGCCCGCAAGGTCAGTTCCTGGCCTACAACGGCACCTTCTTCAACAACAGCGTGATGCCGCAGTTCGGTTACCAGACCGAAGCGCAGATCACCGATCGCAACGACCGCCGCAAGTACGGCCTCACCGGCGAAGCACCGCGGATGCCGAAGCTCGGCGACCAGAAGGCACGCGCCAACACCTATATCAGCAACGATGCGGACTGGATCAGTTTCGACACCACCGTCTCCACCGCCGCCGACCAGATCGCGGTGGCGCCAGGCTACCTGCAGAAGGAATGGACGGCGAACGGCCGGCACTATTTTCACTACACCATGGACCAGCCGATGCTGCCGTTCTTCTCGTACCTGTCGGCGCGCTACGCCGTGAAGCACGAGACGTGGAAGGGCGTGGATATTTCGGTGTACTACAACCCGGCACACGCATGGAATGTGGAGCGGATGATCCAAGGCGCGAAGGATGCCTTGGACTATTACGACGCGAACTACACGCCGTACCAGTTTCATCAGCTGCGCATCCTGGAGTTTCCGAACTACGCCGCCTTCGCGCAGTCGTTCGCCAACACGATTCCGTTCTCCGAATCGATCGGCTTCATTGCCGACCTGCGCGACAAGAGCAAGATCGACTACGTCTACTACGTCACCGCGCATGAAGTGGCCCATCAGTGGTGGGCGCACCGGGTGATCGGCGCGAACATGCAGGGCTCGACCATGCTCAGCGAATCACTGGCGCAGTATTCCGCGCTGATGGTGATGAAACAGAAGTACGGCGCCGACCAGATGCGCAAGTTCCTGAAGTACGAACTGGACGGCTACCTGGCCGGCCGCGCCACCGAGAAGCTGGCCGAGGAACCGCTGGCAAAGGTGGAGAACCAGCAATACATCCATTACAAGAAAGGCTCACTGGTGTTCTACGCGCTGCAGGATTACATCGGCGAGAACACGCTGAATGCGATGCTCAAGCAGTTCCTGATCGACAAGGGTTTCCAGCAGCCGCCGTACACCACCTCGCAGGAATTCATGGATGCGCTGGGCAAAGCCGTCGATCCGAAATGGAAGGGGCTGCTCGACGACTTCTTCTGGAAGATCACCCTGTTCGACAACCGCATCACCGAGGCCACCACGAAGAAGCTGCCGGACGGCAAGTACGCGGTGACCATGCAGGTGCATGCCGGCAAGGTCTACGTCGATGGCACCGGCAAGGAAACCGACGCCACGCCGGACATCCCGATCGACATCGGCGTGTTCGCCGCGCCCGTCGCCGGCAAGGACGGCAAGCCGCTGTACCTGGAGAAACGCATGCTGCCGAACGGCGACAGCACGCTCACGGTGACCGTCGACAGCAAGCCGTTCGATGCCGGCATCGATCCGTACAACGAGCTGATCGACCGGGTGTCCAGCGACAACCGGCGTCCGGTCACCATGCAGTAGCCGCGGCTCAGTCCGGCTTGGTCGTCGTTGACGGGATGACGCCCTGGACCAGCCGGATATCCAGCGGCGTGCTCGGTATGCTTATTTCCTGCGCGTCGATCTGCTGCTTGATCGCGCGCAGCAGATCGGTCTGGACGCCGGCGTTGTCGCTGACGCGGGTCCAGCCGCGCAATACCAGGCTCACCGTGTCGCCCACCAGGCTGTCGATCGATACGCCCGGCGGCGGATCCTTAAGCACCCGTTTGTCGGCCTCGAACAGCCGCGTGATCGCAGCCATCACCTTGTCGATGTCGTCGCGATGACTGATGCCAAACTTCAGCTCGAAACGCCGCGTGCCACGTCGGTTGAAATTGAGGATCGCATCGCCACCGATCTTCGCGTTCGGCACGATCGCCTCGCGATTGTCCGGAAGCACCAGCAGGGTATGCATCAGGTTGATCGTTTCCACCGTGCCCTCGATGCCGCCGGCGGTGACATAGTCGCCGACGCGGAACGGCCGGAACACCACCAGCAGCACACCCCAGGCCAGATTGCTGAGCGAACCCTGCAACGCCAGCCCGATCGCCAGCCCGGCCGTACCGAGCGCGGCGACCAGTGGCGCCGAAGGTATGCCGGCCTGGGTCAGCGCCATCACCACCAGCACCGCGACCAGCACGCCGTAGATCAGGTTGCGCAGGAAGCCGCTCAGCGTGACATCCACCTGCGCGCGATGCAGCGCCCGCTGCATGACGTTGGCCAGCCGCGCGGCTAGCCAGATACCCACCAGCAGGATCAGCAGCGCCTCCAGCAGGTGCAGTCCGTTGGTGATGACGGCTTCGGTTAGCTCATGCCCGAGCAGGCGCTCCAGGAAATCATGCATGACGGATGACTCGCGCAGAAAATCAAGGCGAGCCTAGCAAACCCTGCATGAAGTAGTACCGACCGCGGCCGGCTCGCGACGCCGCAATCCGTCGGCCACCGCAACGCACCCATCACGTGGATGCGCTTGCCATGAGCCGCATGGCGCGATCAGCGCTGTTTCTGTGCAGTTATCACAGGGCCGCGCAGACGCTGCCAGCGCGCGATCAGCGCCGGCGATCCTCGATATCGGTCACCTTGTCATCGACGATCGTCACCGTGGTGACATGGTCGCCGCGCCGGTATTGCCACAGCTCGCCAAGCGCTGCATCGGTCGTCAGCACACGGATGCCACGGCCGCGGCGGCTACTGCCGGCGTGCGCGCGACTGTGTGATTTGTGCGATGGCTTTCCCAGCAGCTCGGTGACGCGCAGGCTGCTGTCGCCGGCGGTCAATACCTGGCTGCCCACCCGCAGGGTACTGGATGCCTGCGCGGCGACGCTGAATGCGAACAGTGCAACGATGAGACGGATACGCATGACTAGCTCCTTGTCGGGATGAACCTGGAAATCCTTTCCGCTGTCGCCGAGCATAACCGAGAAACCCTTCGAAGCGCTCACGCTGTTCCACCGGCACGCTTGCGCACATTGTCTGGAACAGCTGCATCGAACGCTGCTGCAGAGCCATGTCCTCGGCATGTTCTAGCGACCGGTAGGCAAACACATGCTGCAGCGGAAGCAGTTGCCGGTCATCCCTACGCGAAATCCCCCGACATCGCCAAGCGCTGTGCCTTGTCGTCCTGCGCCCGGGCCAGCGATCGCCCGCGCGATGCAGGGGGCGACTGCACTGATCGAGCAGGATCAACAAGGCCAACCGGCCCGTGGCGTCGTATTACAGCCGTCCAGACGGCCATCGGCAGCGGCCCGGGCCAGATTCCCGGGAAGACGCTCGCGCAACTGTGCGTCGAAGCCAGCATCGCTGGCGAACCAGAACGCGTGCGCTGACCAGCATGATCGCCGTGTCGTCAGTGTGCGGTTCCAGCCAGGCTGTGCATGTCCAGATGAAGGCCGCGCAGACGTGGCAATTGCCGGCGCAAGGACAATGCCGACTCGGTCGATGCCACGGCGATGGCTTGCTCGAACGCATGCAGCAAGGCACTTTCATGCTGCGCCAGCGCGCGAATCCAGGCGTTATCGCGATGCGCCGCGGCATGCACCCGCCACGTGGCCGCATGCCGTCGGGCAACGCCGCGCCAACTGCCACGCTCGCATGGCTTGCCGCCACAGGCGCGCAGTTGCACCTGCAGGTCGGCGATCAGCAGATCCAGTGTCTGCGCGTTTTCACCCAGCACCATGCGCAACCCCGGCTCGCACACTTCGGCGGCATGGCAATACATCTGGCGCAAGTCGATGCTGCGTTGGATCAGTGCGTTGCACGTGGTCTTTTGAATATGCGGCGGCATGGCCGCCTCCTGTCATGACGATCAGCGATTAAGCCACCATCGTCGTCCCCGCCCACTTAGTGGAAGATTAACCCGGTGCAATTCGCCGCATCACAGTCAGCGCAGGTTCGGTCGCCAACGATGCGCAGGTCACTTCACTGGCCGATCTGCAGCAGATTCAACGCATGCCCATTGACGCCACGCACGTCCTGCTGCAATTCGGCCAGCCGCTGGATCGAAGGGCACAATGCCTCGATCTGCGGGCGCAGCGCCTGCATCCGGTGCTGCAGGCGTGGCTGCAGTTCGGTGGCCAGAGCAGTGGCGCGATCACGCAGATCCGCCGCGGCCTGAAGATCACCGTTCATTGCCGCATTGAGAGCCTGCTGGCCGAGGTCGGCGGCCAGCAAGGGCAGCAGGTCGGCCGCGATCTGGTTGGCATACTGATCGGTGACATCGCCCTGCCAGTCATGCGTGCTGCGGCTGGCTGCAATGCGCTGTTTCAGCTCACTGGCGCGGGCGCTCAGCCGGCGATCGAACTCGGCGCGGGTGTCCGCACTCAGGCCCATGCCGCGGACTTCGCTGCGCATCGCCTGCGCCGCCATGTCCACCCCGTTCTGCGCGACCATGCGCACCCGCGGTGCCAGCGCGCGCAGGTCACGCTCGAACAATGCCAGCCGATCCTGGTCTTCCGCATTCAGGCGCACCGCGGTGCCATCGGTGCGCAACGCACCTTGCTGGAGCTGGACGTGGAACGGTGCCGGGGCGGCGCGATCGAACATCAGGCTGTCCGCTCTCAGCGTCACGTCGTAGCTGCTGCTGGCATGACAGGTGCTGGCGAACTCCTGCGCGTGCAGCGGCAATAAAACCAGCCATCCGGCGATGGCGACAAGCGAAGGGAACAAACGCATCGGTGGACTTCCCGCGAGCAAGGTGTTCAAGCGATACCCGCTCACCTGCCGACCCCTGCTGAATGCCGGGGATCGGCTGAAGACAAAACGCCCCGCGAAGGCGGGGCGCTTTCAGTCCAGCTGACCTGTATCGACCCACTCAGGGGCCATTGAGCGGCGTCTTCAAATGCAAGCCATGGCCGACCTGATGGAGGCCGCCATCGGCAAGCGCGTCCACGCTGCCTGGAACGGACTCGGATTTCCTTAGCCAGGGCACCGGCTGTTTTAGGCCCGGCACGTAGGCACTCCACTTCCCGTATTGATCGCGAGGGGTCAATCGATCCAAGCTGAAGACCACTGGGACTCGAGCGTCCCAGTGGTCTTGAGAGGCTTCTCTTCCCGAGGTGGGAATGTTGAAAGTCCAGCTTTTAGCCGCTACCAATGCCGCTTTGGCCAGCACGCGTCGCCACCTGTCCAGCTCCAGGTCGCTGGCGACAACCCCCATGTTGACCTGTTCGGCAACGGCATCTTCCACCTGACCCTGACGGCCGACGTGCAGGAGCAGATAAACCGTCCCCCATACACGTGCACGCGCGGCTGATTCTGGGTAGCGCGGCGCGGCATGCGTCTTGTAGGTGATGCTGTCAACCGCTTTCTCGTCGTATTGACCGAACTCGGCGCCCTCAACATCTATCGAATAGTCATCCTTGTCGACCGGCTTGGCCACGATGCGCAAGCTCATGTCCGCTTTGGCGGCTACCGGCTGACCATCGAGCAACGTCGGCTCGAATTTCCAGGCCTTCGCACCCTTGTCGATCAATCCAACGACCTGTGGTGGCAACTTTTCACGGTGATCGATCGCATAGCTGCGGACGGTGCCATCCGGAGCCACGATGATCGACCCGGTCACCAGCATGCTGGCCTGCATCCGCTTGCGCACGTCATCAGGCCCGGCAGCCAGTGCCACGCCCGACAACAACACGCAGAACAACCCCATCAACAAGCGCTTCATCCGGCTCTCCCCCTCAGGCTGGCGAAGAGTCTAGCGCCGAAATCGGCGATTCACATCGACTACTCGGGGAGCTCATCGACCCGCCCGAGGTGAATGGCCATTGCGCAGGCGTTTGCTCTTTGCGGCGTAAGGATGCCTCACACCCGCCTTGAGCGTACCTGGCGAAACTGCGCACGCACTGTCGGGCGACCCAGCACCCAGGCCAGCCACAGCAGCAGCGGTATGGCGATCGCTCTCAGCGCCAGGCCAACCTGCCAGGTTCGCTGCGCGCGGTCGACCAGCATGAGCATGACCTGGCCAAACTGCGGTTGCGCCAGCGCGTGTTGCCGGGCGCGTTCGAAATCGCCCCCGTGCTGCAGCATCAGCACCGCGCTGACCAGGGCCCACAGCGCCAGCATCGCCGCCAGCGCGCGCATCGCCGGACGCGCCCAGCCCTGCCGCAGGATACAGCCGGCACACACCACGACGACCACCAGCGCCGCCACCAGATACGCGAACTCGGCGTGCTGCAGGTATTGCACGCAACCCAGCGCCGCCAGCATCAACAGCAACCACGGGCCGATCGCCCAGGCCGCAAAACGGCGCGTCGGAGGAACCTCGGCGCGCGGGGCCAATCCCATCAGCGCGCTGCCTTCAGCGTGGCCCCGGCTACCCGGGGAGCAGCAGCAAAAGAAGGGGCCACCAGACTACCCAACAGATGCAGCGCGAACACACGGGAAAGACGGCGCATGAAGGGAACTCCGGCAGCGAATCAGGGATGAGAACGGCCGTCGGAGTTTACGCGCACCAACGACGAAGGGCGCCATGCGGCGCCCTTCGTCACGAACCACGTCCGTGTATTCGCCTGCTATCAGCGCGGGCTGATGGTGAACTTGCCTACCGAGATACCCAGATTGACGCCTTCGCCGGTACCGGCCAACGCCAGCGACGTGGTGCCCTTGGTCAGCACTTGCGCGGTGGAGCTCTTGACCACGCCAGCTTCCGCGCCGGCCTGGGCATAGTCACCGAAGACGCCACGGATGCCATGCACGTTGCTGATCTCACCCTTGCCGTCATTGATCCGGTACTTGCCGGCGGTGATGCCGCCACCCACGACTGTGATCTTGACGCGCGCCGTCTGGCCGTTGTCGCAACGCACGGTGCCGTTGCCCTCGGCATGCTTGTAGATCAACGACCAGCCAGCGAGGTTGAAGCGCAGGTGACATTTGACTGTCGCTTCGTCGGCATGAGCGCTGGAAACCGGCAATGCCGTCATCGCGGTCGCGCAGGCCAACACCAGGGCTGCCATTCCAAAAGTACGCTTGATCATCGTGTTCTCCCTATTGATTGCCGTGTGGATTGTCGGTTCCGGTGGCGACTCCAGGCTGAATCGCCAAGTTTTGTCCGGACGCATTCAGGATGAGCAAGCCCATGTGAGGAAGTTGTGCAGAATCGCGCCATGAACCTCGCCCCGCACGCGCGAAATTAAGTTCCGTTCAGCCAGCACCATGCGTCCGAGGCGGGCCAGCTTACGGCGTTGACCTTTGGCTCACACAGGTGGTGGCAACACTACGCCAACATCCACAAGGGAGTCATCCAATGAAGCTGCGAATCGCACTCGGTACCGGTCTGGCCGCCACATTAGCCATGGGCAGTCTCGGCATGGCTCAGGCACAGAGCTATCACCATCACATGCATCGGGTCTGTCATGACGTGAGGGTGCGGGATCGCTCCAGCGACAGTCACCGGATCGCCGGCACCGCGATTGGTGCCGTAGCCGGTGGCCTGCTGGGTCATCAGGTTGGCGGCGGAAGCGGCAAGACGCTGGCGACTGTTGGCGGTGCCGTGGCCGGCGGTTACGTGGGCAACCGGGTGCAGAAAAACAACCAGGAAAACAACGGTCGTTATCACATCGAACGTCGCTGCCACGATGTGGAGGATTGACCATCGCGGCGGGACGAACCACACGCGCCGTTGCGGGGCATAATCAAGCCACCTGCTGCCACGGATGAAACGTCATGGTCAAGTATTCGCTGGTCGGTTATGACGGCTCGGATTCCTCGCGACGCGCGTTTCAGTTCGCGATCGACCTGGCTCGCTGCAGCGGCGGACGGGTGCGGGTGGTTTCGGTACTGCAGGTCACCGAAGGTGGCTCGGATGCCTGTGCGCTGATGATGACGGACACTGGCGTGCAGCGGTCACGCGAATTGCTGGATGAGCTGCGGGCGATGGAGCCGGACGCCGATACCCTGGTGGATATCGAGGTGACCCACGGCAGCCCCGGCGACGTGCTGTTGACGCAGGTGCAGCAGCACGCGATCGATCATGTGGCGATCGGCCATACCGAGCGCGGCGCGCTGGCGCGCTGGCTGCTGGGCTCGGTCTCCAGCGACGTGCTGGCCAGGGCGCACGTGCCGGTAACGGTCATTCGCTGACAACCGCCTGAGGCCGCGCCGGGCCGCTGCGCCGAGCGGACTCCTTGCCCGACCCTGCCGAAAGACTTCTGCCACCTGCGGGGCCGCCCAGGCAGCCCTGCATGGTCGCCGTCTCGGGGGAATCAATCTGGCCCGGCTTGCTTCAGCGACGCCATGTCGATCACGAAGCGATACTTCACGTCGCTCTTCAGCATCCGCTCGTAGGCCTCGTTGATATTCTGGATGTTGATCTTCTCGATCTCCGACACGATGCCGTGCTCGGCACAGAAATCCAGCATCTCCTGCGTCTCGGCGATGCCGCCGATCAACGAACCGGCCAGCGAATGCCGCCCGAAGATCAGCGCGCCGCCCTGGATGGTCGGCGGTGTATCCGGCAACCCGACCAGGGTCATGGTGCCATCGCGCTTGAGCATCTGCAGGTAGACGTTGAGATCGTGCGGCGCGGACACGGTGTCGAGGATGAAGTCGAAGCTGCCGGCATGCGTCTTCATCTGCTCCGGGTCATTCGACAGCACCACTTCGTCGGCGCCCAGCCGCAGCGCGTCCTCGCGCTTGGATGGCGAGGTGGTGAACTGCACCACCTGCGCGCCGAACGCATGCGCCAGCTTCAACGCCATGTGGCCGAGACCGCCCAGACCGATCACGCCGACCTTGCTGCCCTTGCCGACCTTCCAGTGCTTGAGCGGCGAGTAGGTGGTGATGCCGGCGCACAGCAACGGTGCCACCGCGGCCAGGTCGAGCTTGTCGGAGATGCGCAGCACGAACGCCTCGTCCACCACGATGTGGTTGGAATAGCCGCCCTGGGTCGATGTGCCGTCGACACGGTCCTTGCCGGCATAGGTGAAGGTGGCGCCCTTCAGGCAGAACTGTTCGAGATCGTCCTGGCAGTTGGCGCACTTGCGGCACGAATCGACCATGCAGCCGACGCCGGCCAGGTCGCCCGGCTTGAACTTGCTCACGCCGGTGCCGACCCGCGTCACCCGGCCGACGATTTCATGGCCGGGCACGATCGGATAGGTGCCCTTGTTCCATTCATCGCGCACGGTGTGCAGATCCGAGTGGCAGACGCCGCAGTAGAGAATCTCGATCACCACATCGCGCTCGCGCGGTTCGCGACGCTCGAAACGATACGGCGTCAGTGGCGCGCTCGCAGCAGTGGCGGCATAGCTGAGGGTGGGAATCATGCATGGCTCCGGATGGGGGAATGGAAGAGATATCGGCCAGCGCGGCAGTCAACCGGCAGCAGCCAAGTGCGCGAGCATAAGTGGGCGGACGTTAATCCTTTGCATCGGCGAGGCCTTATGCTGTTGTCATGCTGTTGTCATTTCCGCCCGCCATGCCACGCCGCAGGAACACCGTATTGAACTACGCCACATCGCTGCCCTGGACCCTCGACAGTCTTGATCTGGACCGCATCGACCTGGCGCGCATCCGGCACCACGAGGATCTGTTCTTCCTGCTGTGCAGTTCGTCATTCGTCGAAAGCGGCTCGGATCTCTATACGCAGAATCTGGTCGATCACTTTGCCGGCGACCTGGATTTGCAAACCTGGCTCAGCCAGCACTGGGAGCACGAGGAACTGCAGCACGGCCACGCGCTGGCCGCCTATGTCAAGACCGTGTGGCCGGAGTTCGACTGGGAGGCCGGCTTCAAGGCATTCTGGAACGAGTACGGCGCGGTATGCACGGCCGAGCAGCTTGAGCCTTCTCGCGGGCTGGAACTGGCGGCCCGCTGCGTGGTGGAAACCGGTACCGCCAGCCTGTATCGCGCCTTGCACGAAATCACCGACGAGCCGGTACTAAAGCAGCTGACCCACCACATCAAGAGCGACGAGGTGCGCCACTACAAGCACTTCTACCAGCACTACCGGATCTATCGGGAACGCGAGGGATTCGGCCGCTACAAGGTGTTCCGCGCAATCCTGCGCCGGGTCAACGAGATCAAGAGCGAGGACAGCGACATCGCGTTGCGCCACGTGTTCAACCAGTGCTATCCGCAGCACCTGGGCAACGAGAAGGAATTCCGTCGCATCAGTGATCGTGCACAGGGGCTGTTGCGCCGGCACATCCCCGCCGAGATGACGGTGAAGATGCTGCTCAAGCCGCTGGACATGCCCGCCAGACTGCAGGGCGCGCTGGAAAAGCCGCTGGCGCGGATCACCGAAAAACTGTTCCTGCACTGAACGCCAGTGCTGTGGTCATCCATGCGCATCAGCCGGGCGCGGCTGCGTGCTGATCTTGCGCTGTTGCTGCCGGGTTGCTTTCAACTGCTTCACGTCGACCGGACGGATCTGCATGATGGTGCAGGGAAAGTTGTGGTGTCCGGTAAGCACCTTGTCGAAGCGCACCATCACCTCGTTGATGCTGGACGTGAGACCGATGCTGCTGGTGAACTCCAGATCCTGGCAGCTGCCATCGAGATCGAGCAGCCACGCCCGATTGGGGTGCGTGTAGACAGCCAGCTGGCTGTCGCCCAACGGCTCCCACGAGTACAGGCTGAAGAAATGGAAGCTGCGCACCGGCGCGCCCGCAGCCGCGGCATACGCCATCTGGCGTTCGCTCGTGCGTTGCGCGTAGGGCACGCTGGAACAGGCTCCGAGCAGGCCGGCAACAAGCCATACCGACATCTGACGAATGAATTTCATGCTGGCAACCTCCGTCGTGGGTCAGGTGTGATAACGCATCAGCCGACTGCCGGCATACGCCGGCCTATTTCTTTTTCGCCTTGCCGAGGCCGGCCCATTTGGCCGGCTCGAAACCAGCCACTTCATAGACCAGCGTCTGCTTTTTCTCGCCGTCCACCAGGGTCACCTGCATGCTGATCTTGCTGGCCTTCTGCAGCATCGCGATGAACGCCTTGTCGTCATGCATCATCAGCGCCGGCTCGCCGGTGGGTGGCGCGAATACCTTGAGGCGGACCGGCTTGCCATCGACCGTGCTGGCGATGCTGCAGATGCCGTGGCAGACGAAGCCGTGGCCGCTGCCATACAGGAACACGCTCTGGCCCCAGCTGGTATGCCGGCGCAGCACCAGCTGCACCCGCTCGTCGCCGCCACCGGAGGTGACCCCGCCACCGGAGGTGACCCCGCCACCGGAGGTGACCCCGCCGGAAGGCTGACTGTTATAGATGGTGGCGGTGGACTGCGTGCCGCCGGCCATCGGCGACAGCTGGTATATCCAGAGCGCGGCCAGGCGGCTTTTTTCGCTGTTCTCGTTGTAGCGCTTCTCGATCGCCGGCAGGCTTTGCTGCACTTCCTTCGCCGCGGCGCTGTCCGGGTAATGGCTGACGATGTCATGCCCCATCGACACCGCCATCTGGTCATTGTTGATGCGCAGCAACTGGCGGTAGGTATCGAGGTTACGCGCCGCGTCGGCCGCCTGGGCCTGTGCCTGCTGCTGCGCGGCGGACGGCGCCGGGGCGCCGCCCTGCTGCGAGCAGCCGGCGAGCATCAAGGTGGCCGCCAAAGTCGCGGCGGCGTAACGGTGGAAGGCGCATTTCATCGGCGGCACACCTGGCGAGGACAGGCGGCTAGCTTGGAACGAGCCGCAGCCGCAGCGCAACCGCCGTCGTTCATTCCGGCTGACCGAAGCGCTCGCGCAGCGCCACGCGATAACGCCGGCTGCAGGGAATCTTCACGCCATCGCGCGTCTGCAGGCGGGCATCGCCGGTCTCCAGCGGTTCGATCTCGACGAGGTAGTCGAGGTTGATGAAATAACCGCGGTGCACCCGCACGAAGCGGGCCGGATCCAGTCGCTGCTCGATGCCGGCCATCGTCGCGCGCAACGGGTAGTCGCGACCGAGCACATGCAGGTTCACGTAGTTGCCCGAGGCCTGCAGCCATTCGATCTCGCGCGCATTGATCAGGAACTCCTTGCCCAGCTTGCGCACCAGGAAGCGCTCGGGTCGCTCCACCGGTTCCACCGGCAGGCCTTCATCCGGCTCGGCCAGCAATCGCGCCTCGCCCTGCAGGCGCAGCCGCCACAGCCGGTACAGGGTCAGCGTGGCGATGATCGAAAAATAGGTGCGCACGTCCTTGAGGTATTCGTAGCCGAAGTTAACCCCCCACGGGCCGAAATCGTAATGCTGCCCGGCGCCGGCATACGCCAGCTGGCGCAGCGCGATCATCCCGCCGACGTGGACCAGGCTGAACGGCACGCTGAGGAGCAGGTGCAGCGGCAGGCTGCGCCGCCACGTGTCCAGACGGAACGGCCAGCGCCGCTCCACCGCGATCACCGCCGGCAACAGCGCCAGCAACACCAGCGCGCTGCTCCATTCCCACGACCACGGCTGCCAGGCCGGCAGCCCGGGATGATCAATCACCGATGTCACGCTGTTGAAGGTCGCGTTCAGCGTGTACAACGCCAGCCAGAATCCGACCTCGATCGGTCGGCGCCAGCGCTGGAAGTCCCGGTAATCGAAAGCCGCGTGATTCGTCATGCCCGCGATTCTACGGGCAGCGCCGCGGATTGCCTGCACAACTTCCGGGCGCGCTGGCTGCGGCCGCTGCTCGGACCGGACGCACCGGGCTTCAGATCCACGCCGACCGCGGCGCCACGGTCGGTCGGCGAGCCTGCCTGAGCTCAGCGGTTGCGGGCCATGATCGAATCGACATGTTCGACCCGCGCGACCAGATCGAGCCACACGTGCCGGCTCCAGTCCGGCACGTCGGGTCGCTGCAGCTGCACCTCGGCGTTGATGCCTTCCCGCGCGTCGGCGTCGTGGAAGAGCCGCACATCCGGTCGCGTGCTGACCACGCCATCGCAGCTGCTGCCGTCTTTCAGCACGAGCACCACATGGCCATGGGTCGGCAGCTTGGCAATCAGTGCTTCCAGCTGCCGCAGGCTGGCTTGATCGATATAGACATGCTCGGCTTGCCTGCTCATGGAAGCTCCCTGAACGATCCGATTGCTTCACGCTAGTCCTGGACGCGGCAAGACCATGTCAATGCATGATTGAAATGCACTTTGCCGGACGTGCTGCTGGCTCGATAATGGCCAATCCCCGCAAGGACACCCGATGTCGACTCCTACCACGCCGCCAGCCGGCACGCTGCTGCAGCACCGCGCCTTCGTCGCCTTCTGGTTCGCCCGGATCGCATCCGGTTTCGGTTTCCAGATGCTGTCGGTGGCGGTGGGCTGGCAGATCTACGCGATCACCGGCCGCG
>DAIMGD010000024.1:0-15753 GCA_036724165.1 Rhodanobacter sp. | reverse complement strand
GACGATTACGCGATGTTCGCCGCGCGCGCGCCGGAGTTGCAGGGTGCGACCGCAACGCTGGAGTGGAGTGGCAGCTGGTACGCCGCCGACGTGGTGGTCGATCCGCTCGGCCGCGAAAGCCTGCCGGCCGGGCTGGCGCAGCGCATCACCATGCAACTCGAACGCTATCGCCGCATCGGCCACGACGTGGCGGTGAGTGCTGCCTGTTATGTGCCGTTGCGGATCGAGCTGTTCGTCTGCGTGCTGCCGGACTTTTTGCGCGCCCATGTCGAGGCCGAGCTGGACGATCGTTTCGGCGCGGGCCTGCGCCGCGACGGCACACCTGCGTTCTTCCATCCGGACCGGCTGCGGCTGGGTGCGCCGGTATTCGCCAGCGCGCTGCTGGCCGAGGCGCAGTCGATCACCGGTGTGGCCCACGTCGAGATCACCACGCTGGCCCGCGCCGAAATCGCGCAGAGCGGCGCCGTGCCCGCCGATGGCGTGCTGCATCTGGCCGCGCGCGAGATCGCGCAGGTCGACAACGACCCGGATCATCCCGACCACGGAAGCATCGCGTTCACGCTGGGAGGTGGCCGATGAGCTGCTGTAGCGCCTGTGGCAAGCACGCCTGTGCCTGCGGTTGCGGGGCGATCGCCGGCACGCCGCTGCCGCTGTACAACCGGCCGGGACTGGACAGCCTCGCCTATCGCGTCGGCACGTATGCCGACTTCCGCGCCACCATGCAGGCTGACCTCAGCAACGCGGCGCTGCCGGCACTGGCCGGACTGCGCACGCGCGAGGCCGACGATCCGGCGATGGCCCTGCTCGATGCCTGGGCGGTCGGTGCCGACGTGCTCAGCTTTTACCAGGAACGCATCGCCAACGAAGGCTACCTGCGCACCGCCTCCGAACGGCGCTCGGTGCTGGAGCTGGCGCGGCTGGTCGACTACCGCCTGCGTCCCGGCGTGGCCGCCAGCGTCTACCTCGCCTATACCGTCGAGAAGGACTCGCCGCCGGTGACGATCGGCGCCGGCGCGCGCGCGCAATCCATCCCCGCGCCCGGCGAGCAGATGCAGACGTTCGAGACCGCCGATCCGCTGGATGCGCGCTACGAGTGGAACGCGCTGCAGCCGCGGCTGACGCAGCCGCAGAACATCTCGCTCGACAATATCGCCGACCTTGGTGAAGTGTGGATCGCGAACACGACGACCAACCTCAAACCAAACGATCGCCTGCTGTTCCTGTTTGGTGATCTCATCACCGGTGTGCAGGCAATCCGGCTGGTGCAGTCGGTTGAGGTACAGCAGGCCAACACAAGCAGCCGCGTG
This sequence comes from Rhodanobacter sp., assembly GCA_036724165.1. Classification (GTDB taxonomy): domain Bacteria; phylum Pseudomonadota; class Gammaproteobacteria; order Xanthomonadales; family Rhodanobacteraceae; genus Rhodanobacter. Next base: position 14,446 of record DAIMGD010000024.1, on the reverse strand, counting down.
GTGCTGCAACCGATGGATGCACTCGCACATGCCATCGTGACGGCGGCGCATGCCGCCATCGCGACGATCGAGGCCACGGCGTACCCCGTTGCGATCGCGACGCAGGCCACCGCGCTGCGCGATTCGTTGGTGGCTTATCGCAATGACGCCCTGCTGGGTTTGCCGGGTGACTGGTATACCGAGCATGAGCGCGAAGGCCCGATAGCCTTACATAAACTCGATCCGGTACTGCAGCCTGTCGGCCAGACATTCTGGGACGCTCTCGCCACTGCCATGACGCCTGGCATGCCACCGCCCACCAGAAGCGCGGGCGGATTCACCGCGCTAATCAACGCGCTTGCGCTGAGACCGACCTTGCAGCCGACGAACAGTTTCCGCCTGCAACGCAACGTCGCTACCGCGCTGAGCAAGGCCAGCGACGTGCGTCCGCAGATGCTGCTGAACTTCGAGACGCGTCTGATTGATACCTTCTATACCGCTTGGACCAATGTCGCGCACGGCACCCCCTCGCCGACCTTGAGCGGCGTGTATGCGCTGCGGCTGGCTGCACCGTTGTTCGGCTACAACGCACCGAAAACGATCACCATCACCCAGGGACCCGGCGCGACCAGCGGAACTACGAACACGACTACGAGTTACACCGATCAGACCGCGCAACACGAGTATGACGGCGTCGTGTCTTTGGATAACGCGTATGACGGCATCCTCGCAGGCAGCTATCTCGCCATCCAGAAGTCAGGCAACGACGTGCCGATCGTCGCGTGCGCAGAGCGCGTGCAAATCCTTCCACGCACCGACTACGGCATCAGTGGCAAGACCACGGCGATAACACTGACCGATACCGCGGTATGGCCGGCGCCACAGATGCAGGATCTGCGCAACACCCTTGTCTACGCGCAGAGCGAAGCGCTGAATTTGGCCGAGTTGGTGGTCACCGATACGGTCGGCAGCGTCACGACGGACGACGACGCTCCGCCGCGAACCACCCAGGACAGCGCCACCCGACTCACTCTCAGTGGCGCCGTCGATGGCCTCAAGGCCGGTCGCTGGGTGATCGTCGAAGGCCAGCGCAGCGACGTGCCGGGCACCGATGCGGTGTGTGCTGCCGAACTGGTGATGCTGGCCGCGGTGGAGCAGGGTGTGGATGCCACGCTGCCCGGCGACACCGTGCACAGCACCCTGGTGTTCGCCAATCAGGGGCTGGCGTACAGCTACATGCGCGACAGCGTGTCGGTGTACGCCAACGTGGTGCGCGCCACCCATGGCGAGACGCGCAACGAGGTGCTCGGCAGCGGCAACGGTGCGCTGTCGATGCAGGCGTTCGTGCTGAAACAGTCGCCGCTGACCTACATATCCGCCGCCACCGTCGATGGCGTGCAGAGCACGCTCGGCGTGCGCGTCAACGACATGACGTGGCACGAGACGCGCAACCTTGCCTTCGTCGGCGCGGCCGAGCGCAACTTCGTCACCGCCACTGACAACACCGGCAAGACGTCCGTGGTGTTCGGTGACGGCACCCATGGCGCGCGCCTGCCTACCGGCGTCGAGAACATCATCGCTACCTACCGCAATGGCATCGGCACGCCGGGCAATGTAGATGCGCAACAGATCAGCCTGCTGGCGACCAAGCCGCTGGGTGTCAAGGCGGTGATCAATCCGCTGCGCGCCTCCGGCGGCGCCGATGCGGAGACGCGCGACCAGGCGCGTCGCAACGTGCCGCTGGCGGTGCTGGCGCTGGACCGGCTGGTCTCGGTGCCGGATTACGCCGACTTCGCGCGCACGTTCGGCGGCGTCGGCAAGGCGGCGGCGAGCAAGCTCGGCAACCTGGTGCAGGTGACCATCGCCGGCGCGGCCGATGCGCCGATCGATCCGACCTCCGACCTCTATCGCAATCTGCTGCAGGCGCTGCAGCTGTACGGCGATCCGTCGCTGCCGTTGCACCTCGACGTGCGCGAACTGCTGGCGCTGACCCTCAGCGCGAAGGTCGGCCTGGCGCCGGACTACGTGTGGGAAGCGGTCGAGCCGCAACTGCGCGCAGCGCTGCTCGATGCGTTCGGCTTCGAGCGGCGGGCGCTGGCGCAGGCCGTCTATCTCAGCGAGATCGTCGCCTGCATGCAGGCAGTGCGCGGCGTCGCCTGGGTCGATGTGGATGCGTTCGGCAGCATCGACGAGGCGACCCTGCTGGCCGGCTTCGGCGATGCCGGCGACAACGGCAAGGGTGGTGATGGCGCCTCGTTGATGACGCACGCGACGCTGCCTGCGGCGGCGACGCTCGTCACGCCACCGACGCGTGTACAGGTACTGCCCGCGCGCCATGACAGTGACGGCACGCTGCTGCCGGCGCAGCTCGCCTACCTGCCGCCGAACGTCTCCGATACCTTGCTGCTGCAGGAGGCCACGCCATGACTGCGCGTCCGGATCGGCTGTACGACCTGCTGCCCGTGGTCTATCGCATGCGCGATGCGGAGCAGGGTTATCCGCTGCGCGACCTGCTGCGCGTGCTTTCGACCCAGGCCGACGTGCTGGAACAGGACATCGCGCGGCTGTACGACAACTGGTTCATCGAGACCTGCGACGACTGGGTGGTGCCGTACATCGGCGACCTGCTCGGCTATACGCTGCTGCCGGAAGCGGCGACGCTGGATGCGACGGGAGGCGCCTGCGCTGCGGGTCTTGGCCGCGTACTGGCACCGCGTGCCGATGTGGCGAACACGATCGACGCGCGCCGGCGCAAGGGCACGCTGTCGCTGCTCGAAGACCTTGCCCGCGACGCGGCCGGCTGGCCGGCGCGCGCGGTCGAGTTCTACCGCCGGCTCGGCTGGATGCAGCATCTCGATCACCAGCATCCGCATCGCGGCGGCACCGCCGATCTGCGCCATCCGGGCCGGCTGCAGCGCATCGGCTGGGCGAATGGCGCGTTCGATCCGTTCGCACACAGCGTCGACGTGCGGCGGATGGGCAGCGCGCGTCGCCGTGGCCGCTACAGCATTCCTGCCGTCGGCGTGTTCGCCTGTCGCCTGCGCAGTTACCCGGTGACCAGCACGCCGGCTTATTGCGTGGAAGAGCGCGGCCCGCACTGCTTCAGCTTCAGCGTGCTCGGCAATGACACCCCGCTGTTCCAGCGGCCGATCGAGGAAACCGAGCCGACCCACATCGCCGACGAGAGCAACCTGCCGTTGCCGCTGCGGCGTTACCGTTTCGCCGAGCGCGGCCCGCAAGCCGACTACGCCAGCGTGGCGGCCGCACTGTATGGCGACGACCTCAGCGTGCAGATCTGGGCGCCGGACTGGCCGGGCAAGGGCCAGGGCGTGCCGGTGCCGCGCGAGGCGCTGATCCCGGCCGATCTGTCCGGCTGGCATTATCAGGTGCCGCGTGGCCGCGTGGCGGTCGATCCCGAACTGGGCCGGCTGATGTTTCCCGCCAACCAGCGGCCAAAGCGCGGCGTGTGGGTGTCGTACCAGTACGGCTTTGCCGCGGATCTCGGCGGTGGCGAATATGCAAGGGTGACGCCGGAGCTGGAAGGCGCCACGCGTTACATCGTGCACACCACGTTGCCGGACTCTGATCCGAATGCCAGCTGGCCGACGGGCCACTACAACAGCATCGCCGCGGCGCTGGCTGCGTGGGCGCAGGCCAAGGCTGCCGCACCGGCGCAGCAACCGCTGCATGCGCTGATCATCGAGCTGGCCGAGAGCGGCGTGTATGAAGGCAGCCTCGACCTGCAACTCGATGCCGGCGAGGCGATCCAGCTGCGTGCCGCCGAGCGCACGCGGCCGGTGCTGCGCCTGCTCGACGTGCGCGCCAGCCAGCCGGATGCGCTCAGCATCAGCGGCGCTGCCGGCAGTCGCGTGCTGCTCGACGGCCTGATGATCGTGGGTCGCGGCATCGAGGTGCAGGGGCCGGCGGAAGAAACCGCGGCGACGGATGACCTGTGCGAACTGGTGATCCGTCACTGCACCCTGGTGCCGGGCTGGGCACTGCATTGCGATTGCGATCCCAAGCGTCCGGGCGAACCGAGCATCACGCTCGATGGCACGCGCGCCGCGCTGCGTGTCAGCCACAGCATCCTCGGCGCGATCTCGGTGATCAGCCCGGCGCAGCGTGGCGAGCCACCGCTGCTGGAAATCTGCGACAGCATCGTCGACGCCACCGGCGTGGAGCGGGTGGCACTGGGTGCGCCGGACGAGGCGGTGGCGTATGTCGAGGCGAGCTTCCGCCGTTGCACGGTGATCGGCGAGGTGCAGGTGCATGGCATCGCACTGGCCGAGGACTCGATCTTCGCCAGCCCGCTGCGCGTGCTGCGCCGGCAGCAGGGCTGCGTGCGCTTCTGCTACGTGCCGGACGGGTCGCGCACGCCACGACGCTTCCACTGCCAGCCGGATCTGGCGCTGGCCGCGGTCGCTGCGGGCGATGTCACCAAGCGCGCGCATGAGCGGCTGCGCGTGGTGCCGCAGTTCCGCAGCCAGCGCTACACCGCGCCGCACTATCTGCGCCTGGCCGACGGCTGCTGTGCGGAGATCCGCAGCGGCGCGTCGGACAGTTCGGCGATGGGTGTCTATCACGACCTGTACGAACCGCAGCGCGAGGCGAACCTCGTGGCGCGGCTGCAGGAATACGTTCCGGCGGGCACGGACGCCGGCATTCTTTTCGCGAGTTAGGAGATCGACCATGAAAGGCGACTTCGCACGTGTCACGTTCGATCCGTCACGGCACTACAGCCAGGTCTTCCAGCAGCAGGGGCGGGTGCTGCTGGATGCGGACTGGAACGAGCAGGCACACATCCAGCTGTATCTGCTGCGCACCCTGGTGCGCGATCTGGTCGGCCCATGCTGGGCGGCGGGCAGCGGCTTCGGCATCACCAGCACGACGACGAATGCGGACGGCAGCAGCAAGCCGTTGCCGTTGACCGACTGGCAACTGGCGCCGGGACATTTCTACGTGGACGGCATCCTGTGCGTGAACGAGGCCGCCTGCACCCTGGCCGCGCAGCCGCAGGCGCCGACACCCGACTACGGCGTGGCCGATGGCAAGAGTGGCTTCGAGAATCCGCCGGCGGACTTCGTGCTGTGGCTGGACGTATGGGAGCGGCATGTCTCCGCGGTGGAGGCGCCGGCGCTGGCCGACGTCGCGCTCGACGGCGTCGACACCGCCTCGCGCGCGCAGGTGGTGTGGCAGCTGCGCACGCTCGACCGGGCGCGGGCGGACCAGCGGCTCGATGACGTCACTGCCGCGCTGAAGACGCGGCAGAAAGCCAGCTCCAGTACAGCCGACACTGCCGCCATCAAGCAGCAGCTGATCGACGTGGGCAACCTGCGCGACGGCATCGACAAGGGTGGCGCCAATGATTCCCCGTGCGCGCTGCTGCGCCAGTTGCTCGGCGCACGCGCAACGTATGCGTTGCCGCGGATGCGGGCGGAACTGGGGCCGCTGGAGTCCGATGGCGATCCGTGCGTGATCGCCGCCGACGCACGCTACCGCGGCTGCGAGAACCAGCTGTACCGGGTCGAGATCCATCAGGGCGGCGTGGCTGGCGCGGCCAGCTTCAAATGGTCGCGCGAGAACGGTTCGGTGGTGTTCCCGATCAGCCGCAGCGTATCCGGTGCGACGGTGGACGACGGCAGCGCGCAACAGGTGGTGACGCTGGGCCGGCTCGGTCGCGATGCCCGGCTCGGGTTGGCGGTCGACGACTGGGTCGAGCTGGTCGATGATGCCTACACGCTGGGCCAGCGGGCGTATCCACTGCTGCAGGTGATAGCCATCGATGCAGCGAACTGCAGCGTCACCCTCAACGTGCCGAAGAACGTGACGCCGTGGCAACCGAGCAGCGATCCGCGCAAACATGCGCTGCTGCGGCGCTGGGATCAGGTCGATGCAGTGAACGCACAAGGCCTGCTGGCGCTGGGCGAGGGCGCGCCGATCGTGCTGGAGGACGGTATCCAGATCACCTTCGCGCCGGGCGGGCTGTATGCCACCGGCGACTACTGGTTGGTCCCCGCCCGCGTGGCCGGCAACGGCCAGCTCGACTGGCCGCAAGTGACGGCGGCGGACGGCACCAGCGGCCCCGCCGCACTGCCTCCACGAGGACTCCACCACTACGCCGCGCTCGGCGTCACCGACGACAAGGGCGGCTATCAGGAATGCTGCTGTCGCTTCGATTCACTGTGCGCACTGCTGCAAGCCAGTGCAGCCAAGCGCCCGCCCGGCGATACGAATCTCGTGCTGCAGCCGGCGACACCGGTCACGAAGGCGACATCGACGGCAGCCGGTACAACGAAGACTGGCAAGGCCGCCAAGACCGCGAAAACCACCAAGACGGTGAAGGTGCCCAAATCGGGATAACGGGCCACCTCTGCATCTCGCGATCCGGCCCGCTGGCATCGGGTCTTCGCCCGTTCCTGCCGGGAACGTTCTACGGCATCATGTGACCGATCAAGCCAAGGCGAACAGGTCACATGGAAAACAAGGCATCGCAGCCGCTGCGCGAGGAACACGTGCGCCAGCGTCATCTGGATCGGCTGGTGATGATGTCGGACGGCGTCTTCGCGATTGCGATGACCTTGTCGGCGGTGGAGCTGAAGCCGGAACTGGTGGCGGGAGAGTCACTGCTTGCCGCGTGGGCGACGCCGCTGGCCATCTATTTCCTCAGCTTCACGATCATCGCGGGAGTGTGGTTCGCGCATCGCCGCAGCCTTGCGCACCTGCGCGACGTGGACAACGTGACCACGTGGCTTAACCTGCTGCTGCTCAGCCTGGTGGCGCTGATGCCGGTGGTGATCCGCTTTCTGCTCGGCAATCACGCGGGGCCGATGAACAATGCCGGCATGGTCGCCTATGCGCTGGCCATGACGGCCACCTATGGCTGCCTTGCGCTGGCCTGGGGCTATCCGGCGCTGTATGTCGGACTGGCACCCAACGTTCCACGCCGCCGGGCCTGGGCCTGGCTGATGGAGTATCTGTTTGTCGCCATACTTTTCGGTGCCATGGCGTTGTACAGCTTGCATATGGTGCTGCTTGCCGTACTAGTGGCCGTGGCGGGTGCGGCGATGCGCATCGCTTCGCTCTGGATGGGGCGATCGAGCAGATCCTGATCCGGTATTCGGCGCCTGGCGCGGGTCACGCGATACCTCACCCGGACCAGCCTCCCGGGACATCCTGACGCATGTCGTGGCGTGGGCTGTCCCGATCGCGGAGAATGGCCGCCTGATGAGCCCCGCAGCCACCCCACAATCGTCGATCGATGCCGCTTCCTGGCGCCTGTCCGTGGCCCCGATGATGGACTGGACCGATCGGCACTGCCGCTACTTCCACCGGCTGCTGACGCCGCGGGCGCGGCTGTATACCGAGATGGTGACCAGCGCGGCGCTGGTGCGCGGCAAGCAGCTGCGTCTGCTGGAGCACAGCCAGCAGGAGCATCCGCTGGCGCTGCAGCTGGGTGGCAGCGACCCGCACGAACTGGCGCAGGCGGCGCGTTTCGGCGCCGAGGCCGGCTACGACGAGATCAACCTCAACGTGGGCTGCCCGTCGGACCGCGTGCAGTCGGGCCGTTTCGGTGCCTGTCTTATGCGCGAGCCGGCGCTGGTCGGCGATTGCGTAAAGGCGATGCGCGATGCGATCAGCATCCCGGTCACGGTGAAGTGCCGCATCGGTGTCGATGAGCAGGACGACTACGCGGGGCTGCAGCAGTTCACCGAGATCATGCTGGAGGCCGGGGTTGGGGTGCTGATGGTGCATGCTCGCAAGGCGTGGCTGCAGGGGCTGTCGCCGAAGGAGAACCGCGAGATCCCGCCGCTGGACTACGAGCGCGTCTACCGGCTCAAGCGCGAGTTTCCGCAGCTGGTGGTAGTGATCAACGGCGGCATCACCACGGTCGAACAGGTGCAGACGCATCTGGCCCGGCTGGATGGCGTGATGCTGGGGCGCGCGGCCTATCACGATCCGTATCTGCTGGCGCAGGTCGAGGCGGCGCGGTACGGCGAGCCGCTGCCGCAGCGCGACGACGTGCTGCGGCGCATGCGCCCGTATGTCGAGGCCGAGCTGGCGCGAGGTACTGCACTCAAGCACATCAGCCGGCATCTGCTCGGGCTGTACCAGGGCGAGCCGGGCGCGCGCGCGTTCCGGCGCACGATCAGCGAGGGTGCGCATCTGCCGGATGCGGGCTGGGCGTTGCTTGAACAGGCCTTCGCGCCGTGTTCGGTGGCGGCGTGACAGCCGCCGTCCGTCCGGTCAGTATTCAGGCCTGGTTGCCTAGTCTGGACGCTACGGCAGGTGCCGGGCGGAATCTTCACGCATGACAACGCACAAAAGCTTCATCCTTGCTCTGCTGATATGGGGAACCTTGACTGCGGCCGCGATGGCTTCGCAGGCGGGTGAGCCAACACTGACGCTGGATCAGGCGGTGCTCAAGGTTCAGCAGGATACGGGCGGCAGGGTGTTGTCGGCCGAGCCGCACCGGGTCGACCGTAAACTGAAATACTTCATCAAGGTGCTCAAGCCGGACGGGCATGTGCAGAAGCTGGTGGTTTCGTCCGAGGCAAGCAAGAATCCCGCTTCCGGTCAGTCAACCAAGAATCCGCCCGCGAAACGCGCGGGCAGCAAGGAGAAACACTGATGCGCATCCTGTTGGTGGAGGACGAGGCGCCGTTGCGCGAGACGCTGGCGGCACGCCTGAAGCGGGACGGTTTTGCGGTCGACGCGGCGCAGGATGGCGAGGAAGGCATCTACCTTGGCCGCGAGGTACCGTTCGACCTGGCGATCATCGACCTGGGCCTGCCCAAGATGTCCGGCATGGAGCTGGTCAAGGCGCTGCGCGAGCACGGCCAGCGTTACCCGATCCTGATTCTGACTGCGCGCGGCAGCTGGCAGGACAAGGTCGAGGGGCTGAAGTACGGCGCCGACGATTACCTGGTCAAGCCGTTCCATGTCGAGGAACTGCTGGCGCGCATCAACGCGCTGGTGCGTCGAGCCAGCGGCTGGTCGAAGCCGATCTTGGCCTGCGGCATGATCAAGCTGGACACCACCGCGCAGACGGTGACGGTGGAAGGCAAGCTGGTCGACCTCACCAGCTACGAATACAAGGTCCTGGAATACCTGATGCTGCACGCCGGCGAGCTGGTCTCCAAAGCCGACCTCACCGAGCACATCTACCAGCAGGATTTCGACCGCGACTCCAACGTGCTCGAAGTGTTCATCGGCCGGTTGCGCCGCAAGCTCGATCCGGAAGGCGCCCTGAAACCCATCGAGACGGTACGTGGACGCGGATACCGCTTTGCCATCCCGCGCACCGACGGCGACGACGAGTGATCTAGTCGTGTCGAGGAGCCAGCCGCTGTCACTGGCGGCGCGCGCGGCGATTGCCACCGGTTTCGTGCTGGCCGGCTTTCTCGGGCTGGTCGGACTGACCCTGTCGAAGGCAAACCAGGCGCGCGCCGTGAGCGGGCTGCAGGAGCGCCTGCAGAATTTCACGATCGCGTACATCACCAATTTCGACGTCAACCGTTACGGCAAGCTGCTGCCGCCGGACACCTCGCCCGATCCGAATTTCTCGCGACCGGGCTCCGGCTACTACGCGGTGGCGCTGGGCGACAACTATCGCTGGGAATCGTCGTCGGCACTGGGCCGCGACTTCACTTTCCTGAAAATGCTGGCGCCGGGCGAGAGCAAATTCGTCGGCCCGCTCGATACGCGGATGGGCCGGCTGTACTACTACAGCTATGGTGTGGCGCTGGATACGGTGGAGAAGAAATCGGTGCGGCTCACCGTGATGGTGGCGCAGACCGAGGACCAGCTGGAGGGCGAGAATGCGGGATTCCGGCGCACCCTGGCGATCTGGCTGTCGATGCTCGGAGTCATGCTGATCGTCTTGCAGTCGCTGCTGCTGCGCTGGAGCCTGACGCCGTTGCGCAAGGTGGCCAACGACATGACCCGGGTCGAGCGCGGCGACAGCGAGCAGTTGGACAGCCAGTATCCGCTGGAACTGACAGGTCTGACCGAACGCATCAATGCGTTCATCACCAACGAGCGCGAGCAGCGCATCCGCTACCGGCATACCCTGGCCGATCTGGCGCATAGTCTGAAAACGCCGCTGGCAGTCATCCGCTCGCAGCTGGAGTCGGCCACCGGCGAGGAACGCAGCGGCGTGCTCGATCAGGTCAGGCGGATGGATGAGCTGGTCGCCTACCAGTTGTCGCGCGCGGCCACCTCCGGCCGGCAGACCTTTGCCACGGCGGTGCCGATCGCCGGCCATGCCGAGGATCTGGTGCAGAGTCTGGAGAAGGTCTATGCCGCGAAGAATGTCCTGTGCGAGTTCGACATCGATGACGATGCGGTGTTCTATGGCGAACAGGGCGATCTGCTGGAGCTGATGGGCAACCTGCTGGAAAATGCATTCAAGTGGGCTGGCCACCGCGTGCTGCTGGTGGTGAAAACGCAGCGGTCATCCGGCCGACAGCGTCCCGGCCTGCGGATGAGCGTGGAGGATGACGGTCCGGGCATCGATCGGGACAAGATCGAACGCGTGCTGCAGCGCGGTGTGCGCGGCGATGAACGCGTGCAGGGCCACGGCATCGGCCTGTCGATCGTGCAGGATATCGTGCACGCCTATCGCGGCGAGCTGCTGGTCGATCGCTCACCGGAGTTCGGCGGTGCGCGCTTCACGGTGACCTTGGCACCGGCCTGACTGCGCCGGACAGGCCGCGTCCTTACCGCGCGCGACAGAACCCGGGTGGCTCGCAGCCTTCCGCCGGCGAACGGCCATAGAACGCTTCCAGCAGGCTGGCGATCGCCGGCTCGGCCTGCCGCAACAACACCGGCTGCGAATAGTGCAGCTCGCTGACCACTGCAAAATACTCGCCGGCACTTTCAGCGGCATAGTGGTCGATCGGGCTGTCGTGACTGTCCGCTGGCGCGTCGACGAGGCGATGGTAGGCCTGCTGAAACTGCTCGATCCAGCGCCGCCGCGGGATATCTGCCAGTGGCGGCACACCGTCGGCCGGGCCATCCAGCATGTCCAGTTTGTGCGCCATCTCGTGCACGACCACGTTGTAGCCGTCCCAGGGCTGCTCCAGATCCAGTTGCACATCGGCCAGCGACAACACCAGCGGGCCGCGTTCCCAGGCTTCACCGGTCAGAATCCGGTCGCCTTCGGTGACCACCCCATTGCGATTGTCGTGATGGCTGCGGCGGACCTTGAACTCGCCCGGATAGATCAGTATTTCGCGCCACCCACGCAGGCTGCCGGTACCCTGTTGCAGCGCCGGCAGGCAGGCCTGCATGGCGATCAGCAGTCGCCAGTAGTCGTCGAGCACCGCGCCAGCGAGCGCGTGGAACTGTTTGCGGGCCAGGAACAGCGCGGCCAGTCGCCGCAGGCGTAGTTGCCGTTCGGGATCAAGCCGGCGTGCCAGCGGACAGCCCGTCAGCGCGCGGCGCCACAATGGATCGGCAATCGGCGCAGGTTCAAAGCGCGCCCGCAGCGATTGCAGCCATTGCCCCCGCATAAGTCCGAGGCTTACTGGATGGATCCAGGCAGCAGCGATTGCCAGCCGAGATGCCGCTGGCGAGTGGGCACAGGTGCGGAAGCGGCACCGCCGGAGCGATCGTTGCTGTTGCCGGAGTTGCTGCCGGAAGTGTCGCTGCTGGTGCTGTGCTGGGGACAGTCACGGTTCAATCCCAGCACATCGCCACCGCCGCTGCCACCATCATGGCCACTGCCTTCGACACTGGCATGCGGGGATCCATCCATATCCTGAGTGTCTGAATTCGTCGCGGCGGCACTACCGATGCCGGTGATGCACAAGGCGAAGCCGATAAGCCAATGTTTGGCACGCATGGCGATCCATCTCCCTGACCCGCAAGCGAAGAGCCTGATCGTCTCAGAAAGCCCCCCTTGGTGCCAGTGCTGTCTCGATGCTGCATGAAACCATGCGGCGATTCGCTGCCGTGCGGCCTGCCAACCGGGCTAGAATCCGCCCATGTCGATCGAGTCCTGCCCTCGTTGCCGTTGTCGCTGTCGGTTTGTTGGCCACGCAGCCAAGGTTTGCTGATGCAACCGGTGCAGTTGCTGGCAGCCTTGGCCACGGGTGAGCCGATCTCCGGCGCGGGTCTCGCCGCGCAGACCGGGGTGACCCGCGCGGCCATCTGGAAGCAGGTCGAAACCTTGCGCGCGCGCGGCGTGCCCATCGAGGCGCGTGGTGCGGCCGGCTATCGGCTGCCCTGGCCACTGCAGATGCTGGATAGCGGAAAGATTCACGCCAGCTTGCCGGTCCCGCTGGCCCGTTTATTGGGAGCACTGGAGGTGCACTGGGAGCTTGACTCCACCTCCAGCGAGCTGCAACGTCGCGGTGCCGGAGCAGCCGATTTGAGCGTGCTGCTGGCGGAAACCCAGACTGCCGGCCGTGGTCGGCGCGGTCGCGAGTGGTTGTCGCCACCGGGACTGAACCTTTATCTGTCCTGCCTCAAGCGATTCGATCAGGGCTTTGCCGCGCTGGCCGGTCTGTCGCTGGCGATCGGAGTGGTGGTGTTGCGCGCGCTGGAGGAGCTTGGCATCGCCGGGGCGGGCCTGAAATGGCCGAACGACGTGCTGGCCAGTGTCGATGATCAGCCCGCTGGCAAGCTGGCAGGCATCCTGGTCGAGCTGAGTGGTGAATATCAGGGGCCGTGCGCGGCGATCATCGGTATCGGACTCAATCTGCGACTGACCCCGGCCTTGCGCGAACAGGCCGGCCAGCCGGCCTGTGATCTGGCGACGCTCACCTGCGGCGCACCGCCCGATCGCAACCGTGTCGCGGCGGTGCTGATCACGGCGCTGGTCGATGGCCTGCGGCAATTCGAACGCGAAGGTTTTGCAGCCTTTGTCGCGGACTATGCGCGACACGACCTGTTGTGCGATCAACCGCTGCAACTGAGTGGTGCGCTTGGCGTGTTTGACGGCATCGGCGCCGGCGTCGATGCGCGCGGAGCGCTGCAGGTGCGCGTGGCCGGCGGCAGCGTGCGCCGGGTCGATAGCGCGGATGTCACGGTGCGTCGCGCATGAGGCTGCTGCTGGATCTGGGCAATACGCGGCTGAAGTGGGCGCTGCAGCAGCAATCCGGTGCATGGTTGGCGCAGGGCGCCGTGGGTTGGCAGGAGGATATGGCGGCGTTGCTGATGCCGCTGTGGACCGTGTTGCCACAGCCATCGCTGGTAGCGGCAGCCTCGGTGGTCGATATCGAGCGCGAGGCCCAAGTGGCGGCCGTGGTGTTCCATCTGTTCTCGGTCGAGCAGACCTGGGTACGAACACCCGCCAGTGCTTGCGGCGTACACAATGCCTATGCCGAGCCGCAGCGACTCGGAGTGGATCGATTTCTGGCGATGGTGGCGGCCCATGCCGAGGGGTATTCGCCCTGCGTACTGGCCGGCGTGGGCACCGCGCTGACCCTTGACGCGCTGGCTGCCGATGGGCGCCACCTCGGTGGCCTGATTGCACCGGGACCGCAGTTGATGCAGCAGTCCCTGCTGGGCGCGACGGCCAGGGTGCGACCGGAGCGGCCGGGCAACATCCTGGAGCTGGCCGACAACACCGCCGATGCGCTGGCCTCGGGTTGCTGGCAGGCGGCGGCGGCGTTGATCGAGCGTTTTGCCACGCGCATGGCCGGGCAGCTTGACGGTACTTCGACACTGATTCTTGCTGGTGGCGATGCCGCACAACTGCTGCCATTGCTGTCGCTGCCGGCGCAGCTGACCCAGGACAGCGTGCTGCGCGGACTGGCGATGTGGGTAAATGCGCAGATGGCCGAGCCCTCTTCTATCTAGAATGACGGCTGCTGCCGATTACGGGGGTTTGATGTTACTGCGCCTGCTGTTTGTACTCCTGATCGCGTTCAATATCGCGGTGGGCGCGTGGCTGCTGCTGGGGCAGCCGTATGCCCGTGGTGGCAATCCCAGCGATCCGGGTGTCGCGGAGTTGCGTCTGCTGTCGGAGCTGCCGGAATCCGCCGCCGACACATCGTCAGCTGCTCCAGCCGTCGATCCGATGGCGAACGCGCCACCAAGTTCCCGCAGTTACAGCTGCCTTGCGCTGGGTCCGTTCGCCACCCAGCTGGATTTGCGCAATGCGCGACAGGCATTGGTCGCACAAGTCACGCGCATGCGTTCGCGCCAGGAACAGGCCAGCCAAGCCAGTGGCTGGTGGGTTTATCTACCAGCCACTGGCAGCCGCGCGCAGGCGCTGGAGCAGGCCCGGCAGCTTGGCGCGCGTCACATCGACGATTACTTCGTGGTCAGTTCCGGTGATCAGCTCAACACCATCTCGCTGGGCCTGTTCAAGGATCCGGACAATGCGCGCAAGCGCCGCGACGAAGTCACCGCGGCCGGCTTCCCCGCACGCATGAGCGAGCGCAGCGATAGCGTGCCCGAATACTGGCTGGATCTGGTGGTGGCCGACAGCGGCCACTTTGACTGGCGCAGTCGGGTC
>DAIMGD010000023.1:0-16120 GCA_036724165.1 Rhodanobacter sp. | reverse complement strand
CACCATCACCACGCCGACCAGCGCCACACCGAGCCCGCTCAGCGTGCGCAGGGACAAGCGTTCGCCAAGCCATATCGCCGACACCGCCGCGGTGGCGGCCGGCACCAGCGAGATCAGGATCGCCGCGGTGCCGCTGGCGATACGCGTTTCCGCGTAGTTGAGGCACAGGTGGTACACCGTCAATCCGATCACCCCGAGCAACGCCAGCTGTGGCCAGTCGCGCCGCGCCGGCAGCGGCACACGCTTCACCCGCAGCAGCGCGGCGAAACACAGCGAGCCGATCGCCAGCCGTGCGAAGGCGACCTCGCCGGGGGTGAACGAGGCCAGCGCATAGGCGATCGCGGCATACGCCGACGACCAGGTCAGCAGCGCGATGCCGATGTAGCCGAGAGTGCGTCCGTCGAGGCGTTCAGAGCTATCCATGGGGAAAGGATTCCAGTGCGGGGAAGTGCGCATCCTAGTCTTGGCGATGGCGCCGAGGAATAATGTATCGAATCGTTTTCCCGATGTTTCGCCGTCGATCGAATCGAACAGCACGCAATCCTGCCTTGGAATCGAAACTCATGGGTACACAGCCGGAACTGGACAACAAGGACTGGCAGCTGCTGGAAGCGTTGCAGCTGGATGCGCGCACCGGCTACGCCGAGCTGGGCCGCAAGGTGCGGCTGTCCGCGCCGGCGGTGGCCGAGCGGGTGAAGCGGCTGGAGGAGGCCGGCGTGATCAGCGGCTATCGCGCCACCGTCAACCCGAAGCGGCTGGGTTACCAGATCAGCGCGATGATCCGGCTGCGCTGTGATGGCATCACCTGCGCGCGCATCGGCACGCTGGTCGCCGACATTCCCGAAGTGCTCGAATGCCGGCGACTGGCCGGCGAGGATTCGGCGCTGCTGCACGTGGTGGCGATGTCGATCAACCATCTCGAATCGGTGCTCGACCGCCTGCTGAAGACCGGCGCCAGCACCAGCACCACCACACTGATCGTGCTGCAGACGCCGCACGAGCACCGCCCGCTGACCCGCGCGATGTGGAACACCGCGCGCGCCATGTCGCGCGATTGACCGACGTTTGCGCTGTCGCCGGCGGCCGACATGCGGCTGCGTATTTAGACGTCCAAATTCTCACCCAGTACTTTTGTCACGGTCGCTGCCGCGATCAGCCACGCATACTCCGAAGCTGGTTCGTTGAGACGGGATTCCCATGCGCTATCTGATTTCCCTGCTGCTGGCCGGCACGTTCGCGCTGGCTCCACTGATGCCAAGCCACGCCGATGAGGCAGCCGCAGCCGGCAAGGCCAGCCCGGAGCAGCATCACGGGACGCACGACGACGCCAAGCCACCGGCCACCGAAAACACCACGCGCACGCAGCACAGCGTCAGCATCGGCGGCCACACCATCAAGTACACCGCGACCGCCGGCACGCTGATCATCCGCGACGACAAGAACCAACCGCAGGCCAGCGTGTTCTACGTGGCTTACACGGTCGACACCGGCAAGCCGGAGAAGCGCCCGCTGACCTTCCTCTACAACGGTGGCCCCGGCTCCTCCAGCATGTGGCTGCACATGGGCTCGTTCGCACCGGTGCGGATCGAGACCGCCAGCCCCGCGGCCACCGCGCCGCCGCCGTACCATCTGGTGCCGAACAGCGACAGCCTGCTCGACAAGACCGACCTGGTCTTCATCGATGCGGTCGGTGCCGGCTACTCGCGCCCGCTGGGCAAGGCCACCGGCAAGGATTTCTGGGGCGTGGACCAGGACATCTCCGCGTTCACCCGCGCGATCCAGCGCTACGTCAGCGTCAACCAGCGCTGGAACTCGCCGAAGTTCCTGTATGGCGAAAGCTACGGCACCACCCGCTCCGCCGCGCTGGTCGATGCGCTGCAGGACAAGGGGATGACGTTCAACGGCGTGATCCTGATGTCGTCGATCCTCAACTACGGCGTGCGCATTCCGGGCTACGACGAGGTCTATATCGGCTACCTGCCCAGCTACGCCGCCGCGGCCTGGTACCACAACAAGATCCCCAACAAGCCGGCTGACCTGAAGAGCTATCTCGACCAGGTGCGTGCCTGGGCCAGCGGTCCGTACGCCGCCGCGCTGGCGCAGGGACAGAACCTCCCGGCCGCCCAGCTCGATGCCGTGGCGCAGCAGCTCGCCGCGTACACCGGCCTGTCGGTGGCATACGTCAAGGAGGCCAACCTGCGCGTCGACCCGAGCCGCTTCCGCAAGGAACTGCTGCGCGACCAGCGGCTCACCCTGGGTCGCTACGACAGTCGCTTCACCGGCACCGACCCGGATGCCGCCGGCGAGAATCCGGACTACGACGCTTCGGACACCGGCATCAGCGGTGCCTTCGTCGGCGCGTTCCACAACTACATGGACCAGCAGCTGAACTACCACAGCGATCTGGACTACCGGCCCACCTACGGCGAGATCAACAAGAACTGGGACTGGAAGCACAAGGCCGCCGGCGTGCGGCGCCCGTTGCCGCTGGCGTATGTGGCGGGCGACCTGGCCCACGCGATGCGCACCAACCCGAACCTCAAGGTGCTGTCGGTCAACGGCTATTACGACTTTGCCACGCCATTCTTCATCACCGAGTACGACCTCGCGCACATGAACCTCGATCCGTCGCTGCGCGACAACCTGCAGTTCGTGTATTACCCCTCGGGGCACATGATCTATCTCAATACCGACGCGCTGAAGCAGCTCAAGACCGACCTGTCGCGCTTTTACGACCACGCCGCCCCGCAGCGTTGATACGGAGTTCCCCCATGCGCACCGCCCTGATCGCCCCATTCGTCCTCGCCCTGCTGCTCACCGTCGGCAGCCCCGCGCACGCCGACGACGACACCCCGAAGGACGCCGCCAAGACCGCGCAGGCCGACAAGAACAGCAAGCAGGACGAGCTGCCGGTGCCACCCGAGCGCAGCGTGGTCAGCAAGCACAGCGTGCGCATCGATGGCCGCACGATCAGCTACAAGGCCACCGCCGGCACGCTGCTGATCAAGGACGACAAGGGCAAGCCGACGGTCAGCGTGTTCTATGTCGCGTACACCGTCGATAAAGGCGGCGTCGACAATGGCAAGTCGGGCAGGCGGCCGGTGACCTTCATGTACAACGGCGGTCCCGGCTCCTCAAGCATGTGGCTGCACATGGGCTCGTTCGGCCCGGTGCGCGTGGCCAACCGCGGCGACCAGCCGATCCCGCCACCGCCGTACCAGACCGTGTCGAACGACTACAGCCTGCTCGACAAGAGCGACCTGGTCTTCATCGATGCGCCCGGCACCGGTTACTCGCAGCTGGTCGGCGAGGCCAAGGGCAAGGATTTCTATGGCGTGGACCAGGACGCCGAGGCGTTCGCCAAGTTCATCACCCGCTACGTCAGCGACAACCATCGCTGGAACTCGCCGAAGTTCCTGTTCGGCGAAAGCTACGGCACCACCCGTTCGGCGGTGCTGGCGAAGCTGCTGCAGGACCAGGGCATGGAGCTCAACGGCATCGTGCTGATGTCCTCGATCCTCGACTTCAACGTGTGGGCCACCACCGGCGTCGACCATGCCTTCATCGTCAACCTGCCCAGCGAAGCGGCGATCGCCTGGTACCACAACAAGGTGCCGAACAAGCCCGCCGACATCGCCAGCTTCCTCGCCGGCGTGCGCCACTTCGCCGATACCGACTACACGCTGGCGCTGGCCAAGGGCGACGCGATCGCGCCGGCCGAGGCCGAGCGCATCGCCAGCCAGCTGAGCCAGTACATCGGCCTGTCGCCGACTTACATCAGGCAGGCGAACCTGCGCATCGATCCCAGCCGCTTCCGCAAGGAACTGCTGCGCGACCAGCGTCGCACGGTCGGACGTCTGGACGGCCGTTTCGAGGGCATCGATCCGGACGCCGCCGGCGAGACGCCCGACGGCGATGCCGCCAGCGACGCCGCCACCGGCGCCTATCTGGCCGCGTTCAACCAGTACGCCGCCAGCGAACTGAAATTCACCGAGGACCGCAATTACCTGCCCAACAACTACGGCGTGATCAACCGCGGCTGGGACTGGAAGCGCAAGGAAAACCACGGTTTCACGTCGGCGCCCTACGTCGGCACCGACCTGGCCGATGCGATGCGCCACAACCCGCACCTGAAGGTGTACTCGGCCAACGGCTATTACGACCTCGCCACGCCGTTCTATGCCACCGAGTTCGACCTCGGCCATCTCGGCCTCGACCCGGCGATCAGCAAGAACATCGAGTTCGGCTTCTACCCGTCCGGGCACATGATCTATTTCGACATGGATGCGCTGAAGCAGCTGAAGGCAGACCTGTCACGTTTCTATGATGAAGCCGCGCCAAGCTCCTAGCATCGCACGCTGATTCCCGCCGGCCGATCCGATGACCCACAAGCCCACTGACCCGCCGCCGCCGACGTCTGACCAGGCGCCGCCCAATCCCGAACGCCGCCGCCTGCTCGGCGGCGTGGCGCTGGCTGGTGCAGCGCTGGCGCTCGGCAGCTGCCGGCCGCTCGCTGGCAGCCGGGCGGCAACGGCCGGCAACGAGGCAATCCCGGCCGACGTGCTCGATACACTGCTGCGCCGGCACATCCAGCAGGTGGTGGTGCTGTATGCCGAGAACCGCAGCTTCAACAACCTGTTCGCGCACTTCCCCGGACTGGCGCAACCGCTGCAGGATCTCGGCTCTGAGGCATACCGGCAACGCGACCGCGACGGCAGCCTGCTCGACAGCTTGCCGCCGATCTGGGGTGGTCTGGTGCCGCAGGCGCAGGTGGTCGACCAGCGTCATTACCAGATCGACGAACACGCGATCAGCGGCCTGCCGAACCGGCCGTTCGCCTTGCACACGCCGGACGGTGCGCCGTTGCCGCATGGCGTGGTCACGCGCGACCTGGTGCATCGTTTCTACGAGAACCAGCTGCAGATCAACGGCGGCAGCAACGACGGTTTCGTCGCCTGGAGCAACGCCGGCGCGATGGTGATGGGCCACTACGCCGACAGTGCCGCCAACCTGCAGCTGTGGCAGCTCGCGCGGCAGTACACCTTGTGCGACAACTTTTTCATGGGCACCTTCGGCGGTTCGTTCCTCAACCATCAGTATCTGGTCGCGGCACAGCCGCCGTTCTACCCGCAGGCCGACCAGGGCCCAGCGAAATTCCAGATCGCCCGGCTGGAAGGCGACGACCCCACCGGCATCCGTCCGAAGCTGGCCGCCGACTCGCCGGCCAGCGCGATGCATGGCCGCTCGAAATTCGCCGCGCCCGATGCATTGACGCCGGATTTCTGGGCGGTCAACACGATCGGCCCGGCGTACGCGCCGGCGTTCACCCACGACAAGCACGACCGCCAACTGGCCAACGCCGACGACCCGACCACGCTGCCGCCGCAGCTGCACCAGACCATCGGCGATGCGCTGTCCGATGCCGGCATCGACTGGGCCTGGTACGCCGGTGGCTGGCAGCTCGCGCTGGACGGGCATGGCGACGGCGACCATCACGTGTTTCCGGAAGTGCCGAATTTCCAGATCCACCACCAGCCGTTCAATTACTTCCGCCAGTTCGCACCGGGCACGCCGCAGCGGCAACAGCATCTGCGCGATGCCGGCATCGGCGAGACGCTGCAGGGCAATCATTTCCTCGCCGCCATCGACAGCGGCACGCTGCCGCCGGTGTCGTTCTACAAGCCGCAGGGCGACCTCAACATGCATGCCGGTTATTCCAGCGTGGAGGCCGGCGACCGCCACCTCGCCCGGGTCGTCGAGGCGCTGCAGAAAAGCCCGCAATGGCCGCACATGCTGGTGGTGATCACGGTCGACGAGAACGGTGGCTGGTGGGACCACGTGGCGCCGCCGAAGGGCGATCGCTGGGGCCCGGGTTCGCGCATCCCGGCGTTGATCGTGTCGCCGTTCGCGAAGAAGGGTTTCGTCGACCACACCATCTACGACACCGGCTCGATCCTGCGCTTCATCACCCGGCGTTTCGGCCTGCGCAAGCTGCCCGGTCTGAAGCTGCGCGACGATACGATGATTGCCGCCGGCGGGCCCGCGCCGGGCGATCTCACCGCTGCCCTGCACTTCGACATCGGCTGATCGGATGACGACCATGCGCGAGATGTATCCCGCGATCGCACCGTACCGCACCCATCGCATCGCCGTGGATGCGATCCACACCTTGCACGTGGAAGAGTGCGGCCATCCCGACGGCCTGCCGGTGGTGTTCCTGCATGGCGGCCCCGGCGCCGGACTGGCGGCCTACCACCGGCGCTTCTTCAACCCGGCGCGCTACCGCATCGTGCTGTTCGACCAGCGCGGTGCGGGCCAGTCGACGCCGTTCGCCGACCTCACCGACAACACCACCTGGCATCTGGTTGCCGACATCGAGGCGATCCGCGAGCAGCTCGGCATCGAACGCTGGGTGGTGTTCGGCGGTTCGTGGGGCTCGACGCTGGGCCTGGCCTACGCGCAGACGCATCCCGAGCGCGTGCTCGGCCTGGTATTGCGCGGCATCTTCCTGTGCCGGCCCGCCGAGATCCGCTGGTTCTACGAGGAAGGTGGCGTGTCATGGATCCTGCCGGAGAAGTGGCAACGCTACGCGGCCGCAATTCCGCCGGAAGAACGCGGCGAGATGATGGAAGCCTACTGGCGCCGGCTCAGCTCGGACGACGAAGCGGTGCGGCTCGCCGCCGCGCAGGCGTGGGCCACCTGGGAAGGCGGCGCCATCACGCTGGAAGAAAGCCCGCAAACCGAGGCGTCGTTTGCCAGCCCCCATATCGCGCTGAGCCTGGCGCGGATCGAGGCACATTATTTCCGCCACCACGGCTGGCTCGAACCGGATCAACTCTTGCGCGACGTGGCGAAGATCCGGCATATCCCGACCACCATCGTGCACGGCCGCTACGACATCATCTGCCCGGCGAAGAGCGCCTGCGAGCTGGCCGCCGCATGGCCGGAAGCCGACCTGCACATCGTGCTGGCCGGGCATGCGGCGTCGGAACCGGCGATCGTCGACCAGCTGGTGCAGGCCACCGATCGACTGGCCGATCGCTACGTCTGAGACATGCCTGATTGAAGCCAGCACGCCATTGATCGGCTCCCGCGACAGGATTGCCCCGACCGGCAGCGGCAGCGCTCACCGCGTCACCACAGGCGGCAGCAGATCCGGTTGCGACTGATACCAGCGGGCGGCGTGCAGCAGATGGAACTGGCGCTTGCCGTTGTCCATCGCCACCCCCAGGCCGAGAATGCCCCAGCGCGCATACAGGTCACCGCTCGGCTTGCCATCGGTGATGCGCAGGTGCGCAAACAGGTCGATCCGCTTGTTGCTGGCCACCAGGTGATCGAGGATGAAGTCGCCGCGCTGCGCCTCCACCTCGGCGTGCGCGGTCGCCTGGCCGTCATTGATCACGTTGGCGATCCACTTGGGAAACGCGCTGCGATCGGCGAACAGCGACAGCAGCAGGCTGACGTCCTTCATCACCAGCACCGCACTGCCACGCACGCGCATCGGCCGGTCCCAGTCGAGCTGGCCATGCTGCAAGCTGACCCTGGCCCACCACGGCGGGGCGCGGGAACCCTCGACGCGCACGCCATCCAGACCCAGCGTGAAATCTTGCAGGTCGAAGGAATGGCCGGAGCGTCGGGCGTGGTCAATCCGCGTGTCCATCCTGAGCTTGCCGAGCAGTCGCGATACCCCGAGCGCGATGCGCGCGGCGTCGCTGTTCATCTGCAGGTGGCCAGCACTGATGTCGCCGTTGCCATCGATGGTGAACTCGGTGGTCATGTGCCCGTTGCCTGCGAGGAAGCTGAGGCTCTTGCCGGGCAGGTAACGGTTATAGGCGCGCAGGTCGGGCACATCGGCATCGGCGAAATGCAGGCGCGCGATGGCGTCATGGCCGAAATGGGCCAGGTCGGCCGACGACTGCAGATCCACCTGCAACGCATGCCCGCGCAGATAGGCCTGCCCGGGCGAGTTGCGCGGCGCCAGCGTGAAGCGATCGGCGGTCATGTCCAGCAGCGTGCGTGCACCGTCCTTGCCGGCCACGACGCGCCCCTGCGCGCGTGCGCTGCCGGTGAACACGTTGTCGAGCAGGTTCGCCGCGAGCGCCGCCTGCGGCACCTCGACATGGCTGCCCGGCCGCAGTCGCCCGGCATCAATGCCCAGCGCGCCGTCGATGTCGCCCGCACCGTTCAGCCGCAGCCATGGCCTGGATGCGGTCAGCGGCGTCAGCCAGCGCAGCGAGGCAAAATGCCAGCGACCCTCGACGGTGCCCGAGAGCAGCCGCAACGCATCGCTGACCGAAGGCCGCGGCAACAGCTGCCGGCTGGCGAATTGCAGATGCGCCTGCAGCTGGTTGGGCGCCGTGGCGCTGTCGGCACCCGGGGGCGGCGGGATCCGCGTATCGATCATCAGCGCATCGGCCTGCACCGCCAGATCGAACTGGCCGCGGCGGCGCTGCTGCGTCCCGTCGGCATCGGTGATCGCCACCGGTGCGTTCCACTGCAGCCGGCCACCCGGTGCCAGCGTGCCGTGATCGAGCAGGAAGTCGGTACTGAGATGGCCGGTCAGTGACGACAACCTGACCGCCAGTGCGCCGGACTTGTCGGCACCCAGCGCGATGGTCGGCGTGGCGCCTTCCGCGACGACATGGATCTGCGCCCGCTCGATCTTCTGCCATCCCGGCGGTTGCTCGTGGGTGAACGGATCGAATGCAAAATGGACATCGACCCGGGCATCGTGCAGCAGCTGCAGTGGCCCGTAGTGCAGTCGCGCCTTCGCCATCACGACGCGTGAAGGGAAAATGGCCGTCGGACCGCCGCGCAATTGATGGGTGAAGCCAAGCTCGGCTTCGCCATCACCGTCGGCAACCAGATTGCCCATGCGCACCTGACGCAAAGATATCGTGCTGACCCGATCGACCGTGATGCGCCAGGCATCGCTTCGCCACGGTGGCGGCTTGAGATCGATGCTGGTCGGCTGGATGTCGAGGCTCACCGCCGAGGTGCGGACCAGACCGAAACGCAGTTCGTGCCGAAACAGCGGCCACAGCATGATGCGCCCGCTCGCCGCATCGCCCTGTGCGCTCCACAGCAATTGACGCGCCTGCCCGTGCAGCCGCAGATCATGCGCATGGATCTGCCCCGGCCACAGCGTCCACGCCCACGCCCACTGCGCATGAAAAACCTGCGGCTTGCGGTTGACCTCGGCCGGGGCGAGCGGACTGTTGAGAAATATGTTGCCGACGATCAGGTAGAGCACATACAGCACGCCCAACAGCCACAGCAGTCGACGCATGGGTGCAGGCAGGGTGCGCATCGGGTTCAGTTCATGGCCTTGACGAGCCAGCATGGCGAGGTTTGCGTGATGGCTTGGTGGAGTACCCGCTCGATTCTGCAAGATGATGGCATGACGATCGATGCTCGTGAGGCGAAGTGTCGCCCGGTAATGGACCCGATGGCATACTCGAACTCCATCGTCATGGACGATACGTCAGGTTTTTTCCAATGCGCGTACTGGTTACCGGCGCCTACGGTTTCATCGGCGCGCACATCGTTGCAGCGCTGGGCGCGGCCGACCACGAAGTGATCTGCGCAGTGCGTGGCGCGCGGGTCGATTCACGCTACCCGGGACTGAGCGCGATTGCCTGCGACATGGCCCGGGATATCCACAGTGAAGACTGGATGCCACGCCTCAGTGGTATCCATGCCGTGGTCAATTGCGCGGGCATCCTGCGCGAGCGCTGCGCGGATACGTTCGCGGCGGTGCACGTACAGGCGCCACTCGCACTGTTCCGTGCCTGTCAGCAGATGGGCATACGACGAGTGATCCAGATTTCCGCCCTCGGCAGCGCCGCCGATGGTGAATTCATTGCATCCAAACATCGCGGCGACGAGGCGCTGGCCACACTGGACCTGGACTGGCTGGTGCTGCGCCCTTCGCTGGTCTACAGCGCGCGTGGATCCTACGGAGGCACTTCCCTGTTGCGCGGGCTGGCAGCACTGCCCGGCTTCGTACCGCTGCCTGGTCGCGGCGAACAACAGCTGCAACCGATTACCGCGGAAGATGTTGGCGCAGCAGTCGTGGCTGCATTGGCGCGACCGGCTTGCACTCGCGAAGTGATCGAACTGGTCGGGCCCGAGGTGGTGAGCTTGCGCGACTATCTGTTCGCCTGGCGGCGCTGGCTGGGTTTCGGGTCTCCCCGCACCTTGGCCGTTCCCGTCGTGCTGGTCCGGATGAGCGCCGCCATCGGCGAACGCCTGGGCCATGGACCGCTGGGCCAGACCATGATGCGCATGCTCGAACGCGGCAATCTCGGTGCATCCGATGCATCGATGCGTCTGCATCAATCTCTCGGCCTGACGCCGCGGCCGTTGCTGCGCGTCCTCGATGAAACACCCAGCCATGTGCAGGATCGCTGGCATGCGCGGCTGTATTTCTGGCTACCCGCACTGCGCGTGCTGATCGCGCTGCTGTGGATCGCTTCCGGCATGCTCGGATGGCTGATGCCATTGGCCAAGGTGATGGCATCGGCTCCCGACAGCTCGCTCTCCACTGGTACTCTGCTCATCTCAGCCCGACTCACCGGCACCGCCGATCTGCTGCTTGGCATGTTGTGCTTGTTGCGCTGGCGACCACGCCTCGTGTTGACGCTGATGTTGCTGATGCTGCTCGCTTACACGCTGAGTATCGGCATCCTGCGGCCGACACACTGGCTCGACCCGTTCGGCGGTCTTTTGAAGAACCTGCCGCTGATCGCCGCGCTGGCGATCCTGCTGGCCACGGACGAGCGTCGATGAACGCCTACTTGCTGCTGAAAACCGTGCACATCATTTCGTCCACGCTGCTGTTCGGCACCGGATTGGGCACCGCGTTCTTCATGTGGTTCACCCACCGCACCGGCCAGGTTGCCGCCATCGCGACCGCCGCCCGACTGACCGTTCTTGCCGATTTCCTGTTCACCACACCGGCGGTGATCGTGCAGCCGCTGTCGGGTTTCCTGCTGATGCGGCTGATGGGTTTCGATCTGCATGCAGCATGGCTGCAAGCCAGCATCGCGTTGTACCTGCTTGCCGGCGCATGCTGGTTGCCCGTGGCGTGGCTGCAATGGCGGGCGTGCAATCTAGCCAACACCGCCTTGCATGCAGGCGCGCCGCTGCCGCCGGCTTACCATCGTTGCATGCGAATCTGGTTCGCCTTGGGCTGGCCGGCCTTTCTCGCGGTGATCGCCATCTTCTGGCTGATGGTTGCCAAACCATTGCTATGGAACTGAACGCAGCTCATGCGCTTCGCTGATTGCAAACGACGTCGAACATCATCAAGCGCACCGGCTCACGCGCAAGAAACGGATATCGCGCATCGACAGCGACAGCCAGTATCGGCATCTCTCACCCACGGAATGCCCTCATGCTGACGTTATTCGACTACCTGCCCTCGCAGAACGCCTGGAAGGTGCGCCTGCTGCTGCATCATCTGGGTCGACCCTACCGCACGGTGCCGATCAGCATCTTCGAGGGTGAAGGCAAGACGGTCGAGTTCCTGCGCATCAGCCCGACCGGTGCGGTACCGGCGATTCAGCTCGACGACGGCAGGACACTGGCCGAATCGAACGCGATCCTCGCCTACCTCGCCGACGGTACGCCGTACCTGCCGAACGATCCATTCGAGCGCGCGAAGGTGCAGCAGTGGCTGCATTTCGAGCAGGAGCGAGTGGAATCGGTGATCGGCTCGCTGCGCTACTGGACGATGACCGGCAAGCTGGCGCAGCGCTCGCCGGAGTTGATCGAGACCAAGCGCAGTGCTGCGTCGCGTTCACTGGGCATCCTCGAACGCGAACTGTCGACACGACCATTCATCGCTGGCGACCGCTACACCATCGCCGACATGGCACTGTTCGCCTATGCCAGCCGCGCCGCGGAAGCCGGGCTGTCGCTGGATGCCTGTCCGCAGTTCCGTGCATGGATCGCGCGGGTCGAGGCGCAGCCGGGCTTTCTCGCCAGCATGCATCCGTATGCGATCGACCCGCATGCGGTGAAGGAATTGCCGTAGCCCCGGCTTTCGCCACGGGCGGCCAACGCGGGGGCGGTGGCATACTCGGGGTTTTACGCTACGAGAATTTCCCATGCGCCTGCTGCCCGCCCTCGCCTTCGGCACGCTGATGTTGCCGCTGGCCGCCTACGCCGGCGACCCGCACTCGTACGCACAGCCGGACCAGGTGCGCGTGACCCATCTGGATCTCGATCTGACCATCGATTTCCCGCAGCGGCAGCTCGATGGCCAGGCCACGCTGCAGCTGGACTGGAAGAATCCCGCTGCGTCGTCGCTGGTGCTGGATACGCGCGACCTGAAGATCGCAACGATCGAGGCACTCGGCGCCGACGGCCAGACCAGCCCGCTGAGGTATGTGCTTGCGCCGCGCGACAAGCAGCTTGGCAGCAAGCTGACGATCGCCGCGCCACGGCATCCGGCACGGGTGCGCATCGTCTACACGACTTCGCCACAAGCCTCCGGCCTGCAGTGGCTCACGCCGGCACAGACCGCGGACAAGAAACAGCCCTTCATGTTCTCGCAGTCCGAATCGATCCACGCGCGCTCGTGGGTGCCGCTGCAGGACTCGCCGGCGATCCGCTTCAGCTATGACGCCCACGTCAGCGCGCCGAAGGACGTGCGCGTGGTGATGAGTGCGCTCAACGACGCCAGGCATCCGTTGAACGGCGACTTCCGCTTCAGGCAGCCGCACCCGATCCCGTCCTACCTGCTGGCGATCGGCGCCGGCGACATCGCGGTGCGCGAAACCGGCCCGCGTTCGGCCGTCTATGCGGAGCCGTCGATGGTCGGCAAGGCCGCGCACGAGTTCGAGGACACCGAGAAGATGATCGCCACCGCGGAGCGGTTGTACGGCCCGTACCGCTGGGGCCGCTACGACATCCTGGTGCTGCCGCCGTCGTTTCCGTACGGCGGCATGGAAAACCCGAACATGACGTTCGCCACGCCGACCGTGCTGGTCGGCGACAAGAGCCTGGTCTCGCTGGTCTCGCATGAGCTGGCGCATTCGTGGTCGGGCAACCTGGTCACCGCCGCGAGCTGGCGCGACATCTGGCTCAACGAAGGCGTCACCACCTACGTGCAGGGCCGCATCACCGAGGCGCTGTATGGCAAGGGACTGGCCGACGAAGAAGCGCTGCTGTCCGCGCGCGCGCTGCAGAAGGAGATCGACACGATGCCGGCGAACTCGCAGAAGCTGGCGCCCGATCCGCGCGGCATCGATGCCGACGATTCGCTGTCCGACGTGGCCTACGACAAGGGCTCGTGGTTCCTGCGCACGCTGGAACAGCGTTTCGGCCGCGCCACGTTCGACAATTACCTCAAGGGCTACTTCGATCACTTCGCGTTCCAGAGCATCAGCACCGAGCAGATGCTCGATTACCTGAAGCCGAACCTGATCGAGAAGTACCCCGGCAAGATGAGCTGGGCCGAAGTGAAGACATGGGTCTACGACAAAGGCATTCCGAAAGACGCGCCGCTACCGGACTCGCCGCGCTTCAACGCGATCGACGCCGAGCGCAGCGCGTTCCTCGCCGGTTCGCTGGCCGCCGACAGGCTGGATGCGAAGGGCTGGAACACGCAGGAGTGGATGTACTTCCTCGACCGCCTGCCCGACGTCACACCGCTGGACAAGCTGCAGCAGCTCGACGCCGGCTGGCATCTCACCGGCACGCCGAACGCGGAGATCGGCATGCGCTGGTACAGCCATGCGATCGCCGGCGGCGACAAGGCCGTGTGGCCGGCCGCCGCCGAACACATGACCCGCATCGGCCGGCTGTATCTCACGCTGCCGCTGTATCAGGCCTTCGTTAAAACGCCGGATGGCCTGACCTACGCCGAACAGGTCTATGCCAAGGCCAAGGCCGGCTACCACCCGCTGACCCAGGACGCGGTGGAAGCGGTTTTCGCCAAGGCGAAAGGCGCCAAGAAGGCGCAGGACGCCAAGAGCTGAGCGGGCCTTCCCAGTCGTTCGTCCCCCGGATCAAGTCGGGGGCGAACGGGTGACTATCCCGGATCAAACATCAACCCGTTCTCCTCTTCTCCCGATACCTCACGAATCAAGAAACGCTCATGCCGCCATCAACCAACACCGCCATCCCGCTCTGGAAACGCATGCTGCTGCGCCGGCTGAAATTCCTCGCCTGGCTCGCTGCGATCCTGGTCATTGTCTTCGGCGGCAGTTACCTGTTCGCGCCGCAGTGGCTGCTGCGCGCGAACTTCATGCGCGAGGCGATGACCGCGCATCTGGAAAAGCATTCGGTGCAGGCCGGCGATACCCGCTGGGTCTACTACGAAGGCGGCGAGGGCCCGACCATCGTGTTGCTGCACGGGTTTGCCGACAGCAAGGAGGTGTGGCTGCAGACGGCCAAGCTGCTGACTCCGCATTTCCACCTGATCATTCCCGACCTGCCCGGCTGGGGCGAATCCTCACGCGTGGCCGGCGCCAGCTACAACGTCGACGCCCAGGCGGCGCGCTTTGACGGGTTCGTGCAGGCGCTGGGGCTGCAGCGTTTCGTCCTGGTCGGCCATTCGCTGGGTGGCGCGATCGCCGGCGTCTACGCCAGCGCGCATCCCGAGCGGGTCGCCGGACTGGCGCTGGTCGATGCACTGGGACTGAAGTACCGGGAAAATGCCTTCGCCCGCGAGGCGCTGGCGGGCACGGACCCGTTCGTGTTCGACGATCGCGCCGGCTTTGCCCGCGCCAGCGCGCTGGCTTTCGACAAACCGCTCGACCTGCCCGGCCGCTTCATCGACGTGCTGATCGAACGCAACCAGCGCGATCGGGCCTTCATCAATGCCGGTTTCAACGAGTTGCGCGACCCGTCGCAATATCTCGCGCTGCAGAGCCGGCTCGGCCAGCTGACCATGCCGGTGCTGGGCCTGTGGTGCCACGACGACAAGATTGTCGACGTCTCCGCGCTGGACAGCCTGCGCAACGGCCTGACCGCCGCCAGCGCCATCAGCACCAGCACCATCAACGGCTGCAACCACATGCCGATGCTGGAAAAGCCCGCGGAAACCGCACAGATCCTTACCGGCTTTGCGCTGTCGCATTGAGCGGCAGCCGGTAGCCAGGCCACCTGCAGGCAACCTTTCGGTCAGTAGCTGGTCATTGTCTGGTCATGTAGCGGTGTGTTTTGCCCGCGGCAACATGGGAGAATGCTCCGAGAACCTGGAGGTATGCGTGCTTTCCCGGAAGAAATCGAAATCATGCAGCGACCGATAAAGCGAAGCCTGTTGCGCATCAGCCTGGATGCGATCGTGCGGATGTCCACCACCCGTGCCAACTACTGGACCGAAGTGGTGGTGGACGTGTCGCTCGCCCTGCTGCTGGTCGTGGAGGGCTGGCGGCTGCATGCCGGCGGCCCGCTGAGCGCATTGCTGGCGATCGTGCTGGGGCTGCTGGCTTTCAGTTTCATCGAGTATTTCTTCCATCGCTGGATGTTCCACACCCGGGTACCGCTGTTCGAGCAGGGCCATCGCATGCACCACGAACAGCCGCTCGGCTACGACTCGCTGCCGTTCTTCCTGCCGGCGGCGGTGCTGCTCAGCCTGACCGGCGTGTGCGTGTTGATCATGCCCACGGGGTTCGCGCTGATGATGACCGGTGCGGTGACGTTCGGTTACGTCGCCTACGGGCTGAGCCACTTCACCATCCATCACGTGCGTTTCAAGCAGCCGCTGCTCAGGCGCTGGGCCGGCGCCCATCATGTGCACCACTATCATCCGGACAGCAATTTCGGCCTCACCACGCCGCTGTGGGATGTGCTGCTGGGCACGCGCTACGTGCGCCAGGCGCGCAAGCGCTGAATCTTGCGGCGGCGGTTTCCGCCTGCCGGGAACCCTCCCCGATTGCAGCCGGGGATTCAGAGCACGCCGGGTATCAGCGCTTTCACCCGCCGCATGTACTCGGCGTAGACCGGGCCGAAGTGCTCGCTCAGCCAGCGCTCCTCCAGCCGCAGCTTGCGCCAGAACGATACCGACATGATGGCGAAGCCGAGCAGCGCACGCCATTCGCCCAGCAGCACGACGGTGCCCAGCAGGGCGAGCAGGATGCCGGTGTAGATCGGGTGGCGCACGTAG
>DAIMGD010000022.1:0-16222 GCA_036724165.1 Rhodanobacter sp. | reverse complement strand
TGGGCAATGCGCCGCACTCGGTCACGGTGTGCGATGCGCTCAGCGCACGCGCCGGACATCCTTCAGCGATCGTGCGCGAGCATGTGGCGTGGGCGTTAGCACGCCAGCATCGCTGACGCGGACCGACCATCAATATTCAGGCGACCGCCATCTGCTTGGGGATGGCTCGGTTCGTGTGCGTGATGCGGTTGCCGGCGCCAACATAAACCAGGGTTGGCTGATAGTCTTCCAGCTCCGCTTCGCTCAACTGCACGAAGGCGGCAATGATGATCAGGTCGCCGGCCTGCGCGCTGCGGGCGGCACTGCCGTTCACCGAGATGATGCCGGAGCCTTCCTCGGCGCGCAGCGCATAGGTGACAAAACGCTGGCCGCTATTGACGTTCCAGGCGTGGATCTGCTCGTACTCGCGGATACCCGAGGCATCCAGCAGCAAGCCGTCGATCGCGATCGAGCCTTCGTAATGCAGCTCGGCGTGAGTCACGGTCGCGCGATGAATCTTGGCCTTGAGCATGTTCAGGTGCATGACGTTCTTTCCAGCAGGGACAGCCTGCGTACCCGACAATTATCGAACCGATGACGCTGCGCTGCAACATCACCGGAAGCGACTTCGATATAGGGGTGCCTCAGTCGAGCAGCAAGTTGTCGATCAGCCGGGTGCCGCCCAAGCGTGCGGCGATCAGTGCGATCAGGTCTTCGCGCTGGCCGTCGGCCGGTTCGGCCAGGTCCTCGGCACGGCGGATCACCGTGTAATCGGGGGCGAACCCGGCACGAATCAGTCGTGCCGCGGCGACCTGTTCGAGCGCACGCCAGGCGTGACCCTTGCCGAGCAATTCACGCATCTTCAGCAGCGTATCGTGGATCAACGGCGCCCGCGCACGCTCCTCGACGGAGAGGTACTGGTTGCGCGAACTCAGCGCCAGCCCATCATCGGCACGCAGGGTGGGCGCCGCCATGATCATCACCGGCAGCGACAGGTCGCGCACCATCCGCTCGATCACCTTCAATTGCTGAAAATCCTTTTGCCCGAACACGGCCAGATCCGGCTGCACCAGGTTGAACAGCTTGCATACCACGGTGGCCACGCCATCGAAATGACCCGGCCGATGTGCGCCTTCCAGGGTGTCGGTGATCTGCGGTACGCGCAGGCTGACACTGTGCTCGGCGCCAAACGGATAGATCGTCGCCACATCCGGCGCAAACAGCAGGTCGCAATCCTGCTCGGTCAGCGCCGTCTGATCCTGCAGCAAGGTGCGCGGATAGCGTTCGAAATCCTCGTTCGGGCCGAACTGGGTGGGGTTGACGAACACGCTGGCAATCACCCGGTCGGCGCGTGCGCGCGCCAGCTTGATCAGCGATTGATGCCCCGCGTGCAGATTGCCCATGGTGGGCACGAATCCCACCGTCTGGCCCTTGGAGCGCCAGCTGCGAATCGCTGCGCGCAGGGCGGAAGCATCTTGGAGGGTCTGCATGACTTCAGCTTCGGTGGAGGTCAGTTGAAACAATGTTCGGGTGCAGGGAACGCGCCGCTGCGCACGTCTTCGGCATACGCGGCGATGGCGGCGGCCACCGAGTCGCGCCCGGCCAGAAAATCCTTGCTGAACTTCGGCCGCTTGCCCGGCGTGATGCCGAGCATGTCATGGATCACCAGCACCTGCCCGTCGCAATGCGGTCCGGCGCCAATACCGATCACCGGGATCCTGACTGCCGCGGTGATCCGTTCGCCGAGCGCGGTGGGCACGCCTTCGAGCACCAGCAGATCCGCACCGGCGGCCTGCACCGCCAAGGCCTCGGCCAGCACGCGATCGGCGGCGGCCTGCTCGCGTCCCTGGATGCGGAACCCGCCAAATTTGTGCACCGACTGGGGCGTCAACCCCAGATGCGCGCAGACCGGTATCGCCCGTGCGGTCAGCGCAGCCATCGCCTCGAGGATATGCGGCGCGGCACCTTCGATCTTCACCATCGCCGCACCGGCTTCACCGACCAGCCGGGCGCCGGCCTCCAGCGCATGCGCAAGATCGCGATCGGCCATGAACGGCATGTCCGCGATCAGCAATGTGGCCGACAATCCGCGGGCGACGGCCGCGGTGTGATACACCATGTGATCGAGCGTCACCGGTAGCGTGCTGGCATGACCCTGCACCACCATGCCGAGCGAATCGCCGACCAGCGCAACATCGATCCCGGCCACCTCCAGGTGCCAGGCAAAACTGGCGTCGTAGGCGGTAAGCATGACGATGCGCCGCCCCTGCTCCTTCATCGCCTGCAGGCCCGGCACGGTAACCGGCTTGCGCTCGGGGACACTGGCGTTCTGCACGTACACGGCAATTCCTTGGGTGATGCGGACGCCGATTATCCGGCGCACCACGATGATGGCTCAAGCCAATCTTTCGCAACCGGCAAGATCGAGCCGGGGCAGCAATTCGGACACCGTGCCCCATCCGGGCAAATGCAGTTCCGGAGCGATGTCGCGCAATGGCAGCAGCACGAAGGCGCGTTCGGCCATGCGCGGATGCGGCAGAGTGAGTCGCGCATCGCCAAGCTGGACGCCATCGACATGCAACAGATCCAGATCCAAGGTGCGCGGCCCGTTGCGTTCGACGCGTACGCGGCCGGCCTGTTGCTCGATTTCAAGTAGCGCATCGAGCAGCACGTGCGGCGACAGGCCGGTATCCAGCTGCACCACCGCATTCACGAACGGCGGCTGTTCCAGCATGCCCCACGGCGGCGTGCGGTATAAATGCGATCGTTGCAGCAGGCTGGTGTCCGGCAGCTTCGCCAGAGCGTCCATGGCATCAAGCAGCTGCTGTCGCGGGTTGCCCAGATTGCTGCCCAGCGCAATGTAGGCCAGGGTCACACGGAACCCGACTTGTCACCCGGTTTGCGCCGACGCCGGCGCGGACGCGGTGGCCTGCCGACAGCAGGCGATGGGATGTGATCATTCGCACTGCTGCCACCGCCGAGCGGCAACGCCGCCGCCAGCACGTCCTGCGGCAGCTGCTGCGCATGCGCCCACCACTGGCCCAGTTCGCGCATCGCTGGCGATTCGTCCGCGCGTAGCAGCAGAAAATCGAACGCGGCGCGAAAACGCGGATGGGTCATCAGGCGGAATACCCGCTTGCGCTGGATCTGCTCGAAGCGCGGCTGCAGCGACCAGATCTCCTCCATGGTGAAGGTGAACCGGCGCGGGATCGCCACCCGCTGGCATTGCTCCGCAACGACCTGCGCGGCAGCACGTGCCCACGCCTCATTGCTTTCCTGGCCGCGCTCGATCCAGTGGTTCGCCACATCGCGCACCTCGCCCCACAGCAGCACGGCGAACAGGAACGCCGGAGTCACCGACTTGCCGTCGGCGATGCGTGCATCGGTGTTGGCCAGACCCTGCTCGACCAGCGAACGCAACGCGTCATCGCCACGCTTGAGCGCGCGTGCGGTGGCCGGAAACAGGAATTTCAGCAGGCCGCACTGCTCCAGCATGCGGAAACTTTTCAACCCATGCCCACCGAGGAACATCTTCAGCGATTCATCAAACAACCGTGCCGGTGCGGCATCGGCCAGCAACGGTCCGATCGACTCGAACGGCGCCATCGCCGCCGCGTCGATACGCATGTCGAGCTTGGCCGCAAGCCGCGCAGCGCGCAGCATGCGCACCGGATCCTCGCGATAACGGACCACCGGATCGCCGATCAGCCGCAGCATGCGGTCTTCGAGATCCTGCATGCCGCCGACGTAATCGCGCACCGAGAAATCGCTGATATCGTAGTACAGCGCATTGACGCGGAAGTCGCGGCGTATCGCGTCCTCCTCGATCGAGCCCCAGATGTTGTCGCGCACGATGCGGCCGTCGACAATATGGCGATCACCCTCGCCGCCTTCCTCGCCGAGGCCGCGGAAGGTCGCCACCTCGATGATTTCCGGGCCAAACACCACGTGGGCCAGACGGAAGCGTCGACCAATCAGGCGGCAGTTGCGGAACAGTTTTTTCACCTCGTCCGGCGTCGCGCTGGTGGCGACATCGAAATCCTTCGGCTGCAGCCCGAGCAGCAGATCGCGCACCGCACCGCCGACCAGATAGGCCGCGTAACCGGCCTCGTTCAGGCGATAAAGCACGCGCAATGCCGCCTTGCTGATGTTCCGGCGGGAAATGATGTGCTGATCACGCGGAATGATCCGCAGCACGGGCGTGATGTCGGTCCCTGATTCGAGGTTCAAGCGGTCAGAATCCTTGCGGGGCGAAGCCGCCCATGGTTCAGTAATTTGCCGCGGCCCGCCCCATGGACTCAGCCGCGGGACGAGTACGCGAACGCAGACAACGGATACCTGGAACTGGTGTGTACCGAGCATTGCCGGGCGAAACAATTCCGTTATACTAGCGCGCCTCGCAGCATAACGCTCCCTTCGTCTAGTGGCCCAGGACACTGCCCTCTCAAGGCGGGAACACGAGTTCGAACCTCGTAGGGAGCACCATTTGGTAGTTTGTGCGATCGTCCGTGATCGCGGCAGCCGGAGCGACAGGTGGCGGCTTGGCGTCCTCGCCAGCGGGTGAAGGCCAGAAGCGGCCGTCCATGGCCGCACTCTTCATAAAAAAAATCACCGAAGACCGCCCATGACTTTCGTCGTCATCGACAACTGCATCAAGTGCAAATACACCGACTGCGTTGAGGTCTGCCCGGTCGACGCATTCCATGAGGGGCCCAATTTCCTCGCGATCGATCCGGACGAGTGCATCGACTGCACCTTGTGCGAACCGGAGTGCCCGATCAATGCGATCTATCCGGAAGACGACGTGCCGGCCGGCCAGGAGGCCTTTGTGGCGCTCAATGCCGAACTGGCCAAGGGCTGGCCGGTGATCACCGAGCGCAAGGACAGCCCCGCGGACGCCAAGGAATGGGAAGGCAAGCCGGACAAGCTCCAGTTGCTGCAGCGCTGAAATCAATGGCCACAAAAAAAGCCGCCCTTTGGGGCGGCTTTTTTTGTGGCCATGCGGCAGCAGAGAGGCTCAGCCGCCCAGACGCGACTTCAACGTATCGATCACCTTGGCCACCGCCGCGGCGTTGCCTTCGGCACGTACTTCGCTGGCATTCGTGCCGCTGCCGTTGATGCTTACCTGCACCTGATGCGAACCCGCGCCCGGGGCAGCGGCAGCATCGTCCTTGTGACGCCCGAACATGCGGCCGAAGAAACCTTTCTTTTTCTGCTGCACGGCAGCGGCGGAAACGTTCAGCGTGTAACTGTGCGTGGCATCGTCATGCCCGACCAGCTGCCCCAGGCTGCCGCTTTCCAGCACCTGGCCCACTCGATGGTAGGCATTGTCGACGCTGTCAGTCATCACAAAACCATCGGCGATCTGGCCGTCGGCGGTGCCGACGCGAGCTGTCGCGCCGTTGGCAGTCGGCTGATTCGCACCGGGCGGAGGAATCATCAAGGCTTCACTGGTGGACGGCCGGTCGAGGCTCGGCGGAATCTCCAGCGGCGATTCCTGCTGGGCAGTGTCCCACGCCTTGTGCGAACGGAACATGCCGCAGCCGGTAAGCAGCAGGCCACTGAGAGCCACAGCCGGCAAGGCCACGAGGAGCGAGGTTTTCTTCATGTAGTCAGATTCCGTGAGTAAGTCAGGCAACCGTCAACCGGCCACAGTCGCCAAGGATGCCAGACTGGACAGCGCTTGGTGCAATCGGGCGCGATCCGGGCCATCGTTCAGTTCAACCAGCGGTAATCTTGGCGCCGCCAGACCCAGCCCCAATGCCGGCAATCCGGCCTTGACCGCGATCGGATTCGGCGCGCAATTGAGCGCCTGCACCAATGGTTCCAGCGTACCCTGACACTGTGCGGTGGCCGCCCGGTCAGCCCCGGTGGCCGCATCGCAAAGTGCGCGGAACGCCTGCGGCACCAGGTTGGCCACCACCGAGATGGTGCCGGCCGCGCCCGCCAGCATCGCCTCGCCGGCACTGCCGTCATCGCCGGACAGATAGACGAAATCCGCGCGCACAAGTTCCGCCAAAGCCAGAATCCGTTCGCGATCGCTGCGCGCTTCCTTGATGCCGATGATCGCCGGGTGCTCACGCAGCAGCGCCACCGTCTGCGGCAGCAGATCGCAGCCGGTGCGGCTGGGCACGTTGTACAACAGCACCGGCATGCCGCCGTGTTCGGCCACTTCGAGGTAATGCCGGCGCAGGCCTTCCTGGGTCGGGCGCACGTAATACGGCACCACCACCAGCGCCGCATCGGCGCCCAGCGTCTTCGCACGACGGGTCATGGCGACGGTCTTGGCGGTACCCGCCTCGCCGGTACCGGCGATCACCGGTACCCGCCCAGCCACGCGCTCGACGGCAAATGCCAGCAGGCGGTCGAGCTCGTCGGGTTCCAGCATGTGCGCTTCGCCGGTCGAACCGGCAACTACCAGCGCCTGTGTGCCACCGGCCAGCTGATAGTCGAGCAGCCGCCCGAAGGCGGCCAGGTCGAGCCCGCCATCGGCTGCAAACGGGGTGACCAGCGCGCAGATGCTTCCACGAATGTTCAAGACTCGATCCCGCTCCAGAGCAAGCGGTACATGTTACTTGCCGCTTCGCGAGACGGGCAAGTAAGCTCGGCCGGAGTAGTCTCATCAATCCGCATCGCGCGGGTGACTTCACAGGTAGAACCTTTTGAAACCCTCTTCCATTTCAGCGCGTACAGGCAACGACGATCAGCTGCTGATCCAGGCGCTTGCCCCGGCGGTCAAATCGCCGCTGCTGGCGCTGGCCAAGCGCATTGCCGACGCCGGCTGCAACCTCTCCGAATCACGCGTGTCGACGATCGGCACGGAAATCTCGCTGATGCTGCTCGCCAGTGGCGCCTGGGATGCGCTGGCCAAGCTGGAAACCGCGGTGACCAAGCTGGCTCGCGACGAAAGCCTGCGGCTGGTGCATTACCGCACCGGCCCGCGCGAAAACAGCTCGCACCTGCTGCCGTATCTGGTGGAAGTGGTGGCGGCCGACCGACCCGGCATCGTCGCGCGCATCGTGGAGTTCTTCAGCCAGCACGGCATCAGCGTGGAGCAGCTGAACTCGACGCGGTATCAGGCGATGCAGACCGGCGCGGAAATGTTCCAGGCCCAGTTCACGATCGGCATTCCGGCGGAGATCCATATCGCTGCCTTGCGCGACGACTTTCTGGAGCTGTGCGACGGCCTGAATCTCGACGCGATCATGGATCCGATCAAATTCTGAGGATCGCGCGATAACGCCCGTCTGGCAAGGGCTGTCATCCACTGCCATGCACGCGCTAGTCTTGGTCCCGGGACCACCGAGGACGTTGCATTGCAGTCTGTGTATCGATCCATGCCACCAGCCTTCTGCGCATCGTCCGCAGCGTCCAAGGCCCCCGCGTCCCCGACACTTCTCCTTCATCCACGTGCGCAGCGGCATTCCGCTGTGCAGGAGTAGCCATGCCCGAAGTTGGCAGCAAAGTCCCATCCCTCACAGGTCACATCGGCGACCGCAGCGAACTGAAGCTCGCCAGCCTCAAGGGGCAATGGGTGGTGGTGTATTTCTATCCGAAGGACAGCACGCCAGGTTGCACCAGCGAGGCGAGGGATTTCCGCGATCTGTACCCGCAGTTCCGCGCACGCAATGCGCAGGTGATCGGCGTGTCGCGCGACTCGGCGAAGTCGCATGCGAACTTTGCCGCCAAGCAGGAGCTGCCGTTCCCGCTGGTTTCCGATTTCGAGGAAACCTGGTGCCAGGCCTTCGACGTGATCCATGAAAAGCTGCTGTACGGCAAACGCCACATGGGCGTGGTACGCAGCACGTTCCTGATCGACCCGGACGGCAAGCTGAGCCAGGAATGGCGCAACCTGAAGGTGGCTGGCCACGCCCACGCCGTGCTCGACGCCATCCCGGCCCGGTGACCACCATCACCATCCATGTGTTTGATGTGTTTGCCCTCGCGGCGCACCGGCACGGTGCCGATGTCCGTTGCGAGAGCTGTCCGCCCGTGGCGACCCGCGCGCCACGATCCTGCCATCCATCCACCACCAGCGAGGACTCTTCCGCATGACCGGAAGCAAGCGCATCTACGCACTCGATACCAACGTCCTGCTGCATGACCCGACCTCGCTGTTCCGTTTCGAGGAGCACGATGTCTTCATCCCGATGACCGTGCTGGAGGAGCTGGACGAAAAAAAGAAAGGCGCCTCGGAAGTTTCACGCAATGGCCGCCAGGTAAGCCGCTTCCTCAACGAGCTGGTCGAACTGGGCAAGCAGCACGACCTGAGCGACGGGCTGGAGCTGAGCAACCCGCAAGGCATCAAGCTCAAGCGTGGCGGTTCGGTCGGACGGCTGTATTTCCAGCATCGCACCAGCAGCAACGGTCACGTCAAGGCGGACAACCAGATCCTGTCGGCGGTGATCGAACTGCGCGACCAGAATCCCGATCGCGCCGTGATCCTTGTCACCAAGGACATCAACCTGCGGATCAAGGCGAGCATCAACGGTGTCGTCGCCGAGGATTACGAGAACGATCGCGCGCTCGATGATTTCGCCCTGCTCTACACCGGCGCGGCCGAACTGCCCGAAACGTTCTGGGACCAGCACCCGGAAGTGCAGTCATGGACCGAGCGCGGGCGCACTTTCTACAAGGTGGATCGACGCGAGGAGGATGCCTGGTATCCGAACGAATGCCTGTTCCTGCCCGGCGAAAACGCGGTCGAGCTGCGCGTACTGCACATGGACGAGACCAGCGCCACGCTGGTACTGCTGGACGATCACTCGCACGCCAACCATCACGTCTGGGGCATTGGCGCGCGCAACCGCGAGCAGAACTTCGCGCTCAACGCACTGATGGATCCGGACATCGACTTCGTCACCCTGCTTGGCAACGCCGGCACCGGCAAGACCCTGCTGGCACTGGCAGCCGGCCTGGCGCAGGTGATGGACCAGCAGCGCTACCGCGAGATCATCATGACCCGCGCCACCGTCTCGGTGGGCGAGGACATCGGCTTCCTGCCCGGCACCGAGGAGGAGAAGATGACGCCATGGATGGGCGCGCTGACCGACAACCTCGAGGTGCTTGCCAATCCCGAGGACGGTGGCAGCTGGGGACGCCAGGCCACCAACGACCTGCTTGCCTCGCGCATCAAGATCCGCTCGCTCAACTTCATGCGCGGGCGCACGTTCCTGTCGCGTTACCTGATCATCGATGAAGCGCAGAACCTCACTCCGAAGCAGATGAAAACCCTGATCACCCGCGCCGGCCCCGGCACCAAGATCGTCTGCCTCGGCAACGTCGAACAGATCGACACGCCCTACCTCACCGAAACCACGTCAGGCCTCACTTACGCGGTCGATCGCTTCAAGCATTGGGAACATTCGGCGCACATCACGCTGCGTCGCGGCGAACGTTCGCGACTGGCGGATTTCGCGGCGGAGGCACTTTAAACTCGACGGCATGCCACGCCTGCAACCACCCATCGCCCTCACCATCGCCGGCTCCGATTCCGGCGGTGGTGCGGGCATCCAGGCCGACCTGAAAACCTTTCATGCCCGCGGTGTGCACGGACTTTCCGTGGTCACCGCGATCACCGCGCAAAACACGCGTGAGGTCAGCGCCGTCCACCTGATACCGCCGGCACACATCCGCAGTCAGCTCACGGCAGTGTTCGATGACTTCCCGATCGCGGCGGTGAAGACCGGCATGCTCGGCAGCGCTGCGGTCACGCGCCTGATCGCACGTGAAATGGACGCGCGCAAACCGGCCTGGCTGGTAGTCGATCCGGTAATGGTCGCCACCAGCGGCGCACGCCTGCTGGATGCCGACGCGGTCCAGATGCTGATCGAAGAACTGATTCCGCTGGCCGACATTCTCACTCCCAATCTCCCCGAAGCCGAGTTGCTGCTCGGCCACCCCATCCAGACGGCGGCGCAGTTTGACGCGGCCGGTGAGGCGCTGCTGGCTTTCGGTGCCGGCGCCGTGCTGCTCAAGGGTGGTCATGCCGGCGAGAACGAGGTCGTCGATCGTTACTACGATGCACGCGGCGTGCTTGAACTGCGACATCCGCGCCTGCCGCTGGAAGGTCACGGCACCGGCTGCACGCTGGCTTCGGCGATCGCCGCCGAACTGGCCAAGGGACAAGTACCGCGATTGGCGGTGCGCCGCGCTGTGGCGTATGTGCATCGAGCACTGACACAAGCCTATCAGCCGGGCGCTGGCGCGCATGTGCTGCGGCACTGAACGCTCTCACGCTGAACCGTCGCCGCGAGCGATGCATTGAGCAGCCAACCTGAGCGAGTAGAATCACGTCTTGACTGTTCCGCCATGGCTGCATTCGTCGACATGATCCTGACCCCACGCCTCGTCTTGCTGGCCGCACTCGCATTCTTCGTGCTGTGCGTGTTGCTCGTGCATCTGCGCGGGCGCACCCGGCTGCGTTTCGACCGGCAACTGGTCGATCATTCGGCGATCTTCGCGCCTTACAACCTGCTGATGTATGCGTTCTCGGCGGTGCCGGCGCGACCCATTCTCGAACGCGGCGGTTTTCCGCAGCTCGACCTGCTGCAGGCGAACTGGCGGATCATCCGCGACGAGGCGGCGCACCTGTTCGACGAGGGTTATATCCGCGCCGCCGCGAAGAACAACGATGCCAGCTTCAACAGCTTCTTCAAGCAGGGCTGGAAGCGCTTCTACCTGAAGTGGTACGGCGAACCGCTGGCCTCGGCCGAGGCGTTGTGCCCGCAGACGGTGGCGCTGCTGAAGTCGATACCCAGCGTGAAGGCGGCGATGTTCGCGCTGCTGCCGCCGGGCAGCAAGCTCAACCCGCATCGCGATCCGTTCGCCGGCTCGTTGCGCTATCACCTGGGCCTGATTACGCCGAATTCGCGCGAATGCCGCATCTTCGTCGACGGCGAGGAGCACGCCTGGGGCGACGGCAAGGACGTGGTGTTCGACGAAACCTACGTGCACTGGGCCGAGAACAAGACCGCGCAAACCCGCGTGATTCTGTTCGCCGACGTGGAGCGTCCGCTGCGCACGCGCTGGATGAGTGCGATCAACCACCGCGTCGGCGCCTTCATGGGCAAGATCACGGCCTCGCCGAACACCGAGGGCGAAGCGGAGAAAACCGGTTTCGTGAATCGCCTGTTCGCGCTCAGCCAGCGCAAGCGCGGCGGCAAGCATACGTTCAAGAGCCTGTTCAAGAGCCGCTACAGGAGGCTCTACAAGGCATGCAAGTACATCGGCATCGTGCTGCTGATCTGGCTGATCTTCCTGGCACCCTGGCCGCTGTTTCGATAAGTGATGTTCCGCTGAGCCGTCACAACGCGTGACCCTCGTGCGTCCTTGATGCGTACCTCCGAGGAGAACGTCATGGATCCACACACCGCCCTGTTCCAGCAGCATCGCTCGCGCCTGTTCGGGCTGGCCTACCGCATGCTCGGCACGCCCGCCGACGCCGAGGATGTGCTGCACGACGCCTGGCTTCGCTCGCATGCCCAGGATGCCGCTGCACTGGACGACGCCGAGGCGTGGCTGGTCACGGTGACCACCCGGCTGTCGCTGGATCGCCTGCGTCGCGCCAAGACCGAACGCGCGCATTACCCCGGCCCGTGGCTGCCGGAACCGCTGATCGCCGAATCCGAGCAGCCCGAAGCGCAGCTGGAACGTGCCGAGAGCCTGACCCTGACCTTCCTGCTCTTGCTGGAACGGCTCAGCCCCGAGGAACGCGCTGCCTTCCTGTTGCGCGAAGTGTTCGATTACAGCCATGCCGAGACGGCGGCGATGCTCGGCATCGGCGAGGATGCCTGCCGCCAGCGCGTGCATCGGGCTAAGCAGCGGCTGCGCGAGGATCGCCCACGCCAAATGTTGCCGAACATCGACGTCCAGCGGCGCCTGCTTGAGCGCTTCATGCAAGCATTGCAACAGCCTGATATACCCACGCTGCGCGCACTGTTCGCCGAAGATGCCATGAGCGTTTCCGATGGCGGCGGCCTGGCGCGAGCCACCCTGCACCCGCTGCACGGCGCCGAGCGGCTGGCCCAGTTGTACATGCAGATTGCGCTGCAGCAGCGCCGGCATGGCGGCGTGCGCCACGAGATCGGTCAGCTCAATGGCACACCGGCCCTGTTCGGCTGGCATGGCGACACGCTGATCTCGGCCAGCTGGATCGACGACGACGGCGAGCACATCACCGCGATTCACTCCCTGCGCCACCCCGGAAAACTCGCGCGACTGGCGGCTGTCACGAAATCGGCGGCATCCACGTCCTTGCATTGAACGGCCATCCCGGGCCGCATATCGCAAGGAGAACCCCATGCCTCGTTTCAATGTCTACAAACGCCCTGACGCTCTCAAACCGCTGCTCGCCCTGGCCGATTACGTCAAGAACTCCGGCATCGAACAGAACCTGATCGAACTGGTATTGATGCGTGCCTCGCAGCTCAACGGCTGCGCCTATTGCCTGGACATGCACAGCAAGGATGCCCGCGCTGCTGGCGAGACCGAACAACGCCTGTACATGCTGCAGGCTTGGCGCGAAGCGCCGTTCTACAACAAGCGCGAACGCGCCGCGCTGGCGTGGTGCGAAGCGGTGACCCGGCTCGACGCGATCCACGGCGTACCCGACGAGGTCTACGAGGAGGCCCGCGCCCAGTTCAGCGAGGAAGAGCTGATCGACCTCAACATGGCGATCATCCTGATCAACAGCTGGAACCGCATCGCCATTCCGTCGCGTGCGGAGCCGGGCAACTACAAGCCTGCGAAGCACTGAAGATCCGGCCATGGCCGCGATCAGGCTGTACCGCCACCCGGACTGTGCGAAGTGCGCACGCTTCGCGCGGCTGCACCGCCGACTCGACTGGCTGGGCCGTTTCGAGGATGCCACGGGCGGCTCGCCCGTGGGTCCGCTGCGCCGGGGCGAAGTCGTGGCGCAGGATCTGCGCAGCGGCGAAACCTTGCGCGGCGCCGCCGGGTTCGCCGTGTTGTGCCGGCAGATCCCCGCCTACTGGCCGCTGTTGCCGCTGCTGCGGATTCCCACCGCGCGCCGTCGCGTTGAACGCGAGTTCAGCGGCTGCGCCGACAACCGTTGCGCGCTGGACTGAACTGAGGTCCGAACCGGGCGGATCGCACCCGTACGCCATTCCTGCACCGTACGATTCCGCCGGATCGGACGATCGCCGATCCCCGCTCCACCCATGCTGGCCACACTGACAACCCGACCCGGCGGATCACCATGGCCCTGCGCTTGCTGAAAATCACCCTCGTCTTCCTGCTCGTCCTGCTGCTTGCCGCCGTCATCTGGATCGGCACCATCGGCAAGGATCTCTTCCGCACCGCTACCGGCTCGGTCAGCCGCTCGCTGTGCACCACCGCGTTCCTGTCGCGGCTCGACCCGCAACAAACCTTGACCGAGGAACAACTGCCGCTGATGCGTGGCATCGGCTGGGCGATCCGCTACGAGGTCGACCACGCCAGGCGCGAAGTACGCGCCTCGGTGCTGGGCGATTTCGCCGCGCGGGCGGTGTACCGCGAAGGACTCGGCTGCCTGCTCGTGCAGGACGACAGTGCCGTACCCGAAGCGGCCGGCTTCAAACCCGAGCCGATCGCCAGCACCTGGCCGGCGAACGTGATCAAACCGGCCGACCCGGCGATCGGCCGCGCACTCGACCGCGCCTTCGCCGAGCCCGACCCGGCCCACCCGCGGCTGACCAAGGCCGTGGTGGTGCTGC
The DNA here is from genome assembly GCA_036724165.1 of Rhodanobacter sp. GTDB lineage: Bacteria > Pseudomonadota > Gammaproteobacteria > Xanthomonadales > Rhodanobacteraceae > Rhodanobacter. The sequence goes on along the minus strand of DAIMGD010000022.1, from coordinate 2,528 downwards.
ACGACGGCCAGCTGATCGCCGAACGCTACGCCCCCGGCTACAAGCCGGATACCCCCATCTGGGCCCATTCGATATCGAAGTCGGTCACCAGCGCGCTGATCGGCATCCTGGTGCGCCAGGGCAAGCTGCGGCTGGACCAGTCGGCACCGATCGCTGCTTGGCCTTCGCCGAAGGACCTGCACCACGCCGTCACTGTCGACCAGCTGCTGCGCATGGACAGCGGCCTGCCGTTCGACGAAACCGACGGCGCGCTCAGCCCGATGACCCGCATGCTCTACCTCGAGCGCGACATGGCCGGATACGCCGCGCAGATGCCGCTGGCCCACCCGCTTGGCACCGTCTGGGGCTACAGCAACCTCGGTTACGTGCTGCTGTCGCGGCTGGTTCGCGACGCGGCTGGCGGCAGCGCAGTCGATGCCGAGCGCTTCGCACGACGCGAACTGTTCGCACCGCTGGGCATGCGCAGCACAACGATCGAAACCGATGCCACCGGCACGCCTATCGGCGCGAGCAACGTCTACGCTTCGGCCCGCGACCTCGCCCGCTTCGGCCAGCTCTATCTCGACGATGGCGTCGTCAACGGCCGGCGCATTCTTCCTGAAGGCTGGGTCGACCACAGCCGCTCCCAGACTCTGGATACCGGCTACGGCGCCGGCTTCTGGACCAATCTGGTGAACAAGGGCCGTGTGCCGGTGTGGGATGCGCCGTGGGGCATGCCGCAGTTGCCGAAGGACATGTATTACGCGCGTGGCGCGTTCGGGCAGTACGTGGTGATCGTGCCGTCGGAACGGCTGGTGGTGGTGCGCATGGGCATCTCGCTCTACTACAGGGACGACACCGGCGATCTGGTCGCCTCGGTCATCGCCGCCCTGCATCGTCAGGCAGTGCCGGCACGGACTTCCGTCGCCGCCGTCTTGCGGTAGCTGCTCGGCGTCTCGCCGATCTGCCGCTTGAAGGCGGCGTTGAAGGTGGACTTGGACGTGAAGCCGCAGTCGTAGGCGATATCGAGGATGGTGCGCGTGTCCCGGCAGTCGGCGAGCCGCACGCGCACGGCCTCGACCCGCAGGCGGTTGACGTAGTCCCAGAACGTGCCACCGAAGCGCCGGTTGATCACCGCCGACACCAGGTACTCCGGATAGCCGCTGCGCTTGGCCACCTGCCCGATGGTGAGCGCCGGTTCACGATAAAGCGCATCGTCGCCCAGCATCAGCTGCGACAGGCGCGCCTCCACCGCGGGGAAGCGCGCGTCGTCGAAATCTCCCGCGCCGGACGCTGCATCTTCCCCGGCAACCACTGCCGGTTCGCTCGCCACCGGCGACTGGTTCAGGCTGAGCCAGCCCATCACGCAGACCCAGGCGGCAACCGCGCCGAACAGCAGGCGGTAGTCGATCCCCGGCACCGTCGCCAGCCACTGGGTGGTGGCGATGATCCAGATGATGATCTGGCAGGCGGCCATCACGTCGATCCAGCGCAACGACATGCGGTCGGCATCCGAGCGCCGCTCGCGCAAGCGGCGACGGTAACGATGCACGCGCACCAGCGCAGCCATCACGTACGACAAGCTGTAGACGAACAGGGAAAGGTCGAACCACGAGCCGATGGTCTTTTCGCCCGCCACCCAGCGCGCGGATAGCGCCTGCATCTGCGGCTCGCTCATCGTCAGCACGTGCGCGTTCAGCACCAGCATCACGCCGAAGCCGAGCAGGTGCACGCCATCGCGCAGGCGAAAGCCGCGCGCCTCGATCAGCGCCCGCACATACAGGTAGAACAGGCTGCCGTAGAGAAACGGAAACAGCGCGACGAAGCGGTATGCCCGGAACCACTCCGGCGACAGCGAATTCCAGTACACCGCCTTGACCAGCAAGTCCACGCCGGTCAGCGCGACCCACACCGCCAGCACCCGGTTCGCCTCGGGATTGACCGGTCGCCGCCATAGCGCCAGCGCCAGCAGCGCAGCCTGCACGGCGGCAGCGATGTAGACGAACACCCATAACGCGTAGGCACTGTTGGGTATGGCATGTGGTGGCATCGACGGGTTCCCGCGGTCGCACAACTCTGGCCGGAAGCCTAGCCGCTCGGCCAGGGTTGATCCAACAAAAAAGCCGCGAAACGATCGCGGCTTTCGTGAAGAACAGTTATCCGGCTCAACCCTTGATGCGTTTGACGATGGCGTCGGCAAAGCTGCTGGTGCTGCCCTTGCCGCCCAGGTCCGGCGTCACGCTTTCGCGGTCGTTCGTCATGGTGTCGCGGATCGCCTGGCGCAGCTCATTGCCCTTGGCCACCATGTCCAGATAGTCGAGCATGTCGGCCGCCGCCAGCAGCAATGCGCAGGGATTGGCGATGCCCTTGCCGGCGATGTCCGGCGCCGAGCCGTGCACCGCCTCGAAGATCGCCGCGGTGGTGCCAATGTTGTCGCCTGGCGCCAGACCCAAGCCGCCGACCAGACCGGCGCACAGGTCGGACAGGATGTCGCCGAACAGATTGGTGGTGACGATCACGTCGAACTGTTCCGGGCGCATCACCAGCTG